>JBEIPE010000182.1:0-6113 GCA_040377215.1 Halobacteriovoraceae bacterium | reverse complement strand
TTAGTAAAAAAATGAAGAACATCGTTCAGGAACTATGACCTTAGCGGCAGAACTCGAAAATGTAGCAGGCCTCGATTGTCGTTGGAATACCGACCTCACCTCGTTTTCAACATTTCGTCTCAAGTCCCAAGGTGATCTCGCCATTGTTCATAATGAGAAAGCCCTCTCTGTTCTCTTAAATGTCCTTAGCAGTCATAATAGAAGTTGGCGTATGCTCGGCTGGGGCGCCAATCAGGTCCTTTCTCCTGTCGAGTCAGATGTTCTTGTTCAACTAGACTTTACTCATGACCCAGAAGTTTTAATTCAGGCCCGTGATGAATACGAATTGCCGGCTTCAGTGGGTCTTAATGTCTTAACAGCTCATGCGATAAAGTTTGGCACCAAAGGCTGGGAGGCACTGACAGGAATTCCCGCCAGTTTGGGTGGTGCTATTTATATGAACGCAGGGACGGCATTGGGCGAGATCGGTGCGCTGGTGAAAAGTGTCCGCCTCATGAATGCGTCAGGCGAGATTCGTGAAGAGCTCATGAATCCAAGCTCGTTTAGTTACCGCAAAAATCATTTCGTTCGGCCTGGTGATGTCATACTGTCCGCCGTTCTTACTCATGGAGGATTGGACGCGTCTCTTCCCGATAAAATTCGCAAATACCAAGAATACCGCCGTCAAACACAGCCACTATCGACCAAGAACTGTGGCTGTGTTTTCAAAAATGCGGCACCCACTCGTCAGGCCGGTCGCTTGATTGATCTGTCTGGCTTGAAGGGACTTACTGTAGGGGCACTCCGAGTAAGTCACAAGCATGCCAACTTCATGGAAAACTCTGGCGGGGCTTCTTCGGATGATTTTTCAGAGCTCACTCGTCTCATCAATCAGCAAATGAAATTGCATTGGGGCGTGACATTTGAATTGGAAGTGAAAGCAGTGTAGCCTTTAGGCACCATGAAATATTTTGCTTTCATCCTTGCCCTTGCTCCACTCTTTGTTCACGCGACAGTTCCTGCGCAATTTAGCCAAAATGATATTCGCTATAAGACTTCTTTTGGGGAGTGTCCCACGAAGAGTTCGGGTGAATTGGCGATCCTTGTGATGAAGGAATTCGAACGCACTCGCTCACTCAAAGAAGTGAAAGAAAAAATTCTTACTGAGAAGTGGGACGAGAAGTATTTCGTCTCCGAATATCACATCGGCTACAACCCAGTGGCCCGCACGGTGCGTATGAACTTCGTTTGCCCCGAGGCCTTGGTGCGCGTGCAGGTTTATCGTGAAAACGGAAAAGAGCACTACGCCGCTGTGATGGTAAGTACCGGTAAACTCTTCGATCCTTCCTACGAAATGCTCCTTAAGGCCGAGAAAAAACTGAAAGCTGACCTTCCTAGTCTGGCAATTTCGGTGCGCGATCTTGAGGGCGATGTGCATGTTAATTTTACACGCTTTGCGACCCACCTCGATGCCAGCCTTCGCCAGAAAATTTCGGAAATTATTATTAACGATAACAAGGAGTTGAGTATCATCTTCTCTTTGGGCGGTCGGACCACGAGTGTGTTCCTTGGAATGGATCTTTGGGAGACCAAACTCGAGAAGCTCACGAAAATCATCTCTTACGTTGAGAAATCTCAAAAGTACCCGTCGACCATCAACCTGACCAACGCCAAAAAAGTCGTTGTCAAGTTTTGAACGCGGGGCGTACGATGATCGAGGGGATATGTTTATATCTCCCGGTCGTCAGAATGATTCTGACCCGTTCAGCCCAAATCTGAACCGTTGAGAAGGGAATCTCATGGAAACGAAAAATGTCCTCGTCGCTCTCGATGTTGGTACCACCAAAGTTTGCACCGTCATTGCGGCCGAATCAGCTGAAGGTTTTCAAATCCTTGGCGTAGGTTCACACCCAAGTCACGGTCTCAAAAAAGGTTCTGTCGTCAACATCGACAAGACTGTTCAATCTATTAAAGCCTCTATCGACGAAGCCAAAGTTATGGCGGGAATCGACGATCTCCATGATGCGACTGTCGGCATCGCGGGTAACCACATCTTCTGTTTTAACAGTTCAGGTGTCGTTCCGTGCAAAGGTAAAGAAATTACGGCGGCGGATGTTGATCGAGTGATTGAAGCTGCGAAAGCTGTTTTGATTCCCTCTGATCGCGAAGTTCTCCACGTGATTCCACAAGAATTCAAAGTGGACAACACTTCAGGAATTAAAGATCCAGTAGGCATGTGTGGTTCACGCCTGGAAGTTTACGTTCATATCGTAACTGGCAAAACACCTCTTATTCAAAATCTCATCAAGTGCGTAGAGCAAGCAGGCCTACGTGCGAATCAAATCATTCTTCAGCCAATAGCTTCTTCTCGCTCAGTGCTTACTAGTGAAGAGAAAGAATTGGGAGTGGCGCTCATCGACATCGGTGGCGGCACAACGGATCTCGCCGTTTGGAAAGATGGTGCTTTGGTTCACTCACAAATTATTCCGTTGGGTGGCAATCACTTCACGAACGACCTCGCGGTTGCTTTGAAGATTCCACACAATGAAGCTGAGCGTATCAAAGTTCAAAATGGCATCGTGTTGCCAGAGCAAGCTGACCCTCGCGTTCACGTGAGTGTGCAAGGTCTGACTGGAACTCGTGCTAAGGAAGTTCCTTTGACGGCGGTGGCTGAAGTTTTAGGCGCCCGTGCGGAAGAACTTTTCACAGTAGTTAAAGACATCATTGCTGACAAAAATCTCGCGACACTCATCACTGGTGGCTACGTCATTACAGGTGGCGGAGCGATGATCAGAGGCCTTGCTGACCTTGCTGAGTACACACTCGAGAAGCCGGCCAAGGTCGGTTATCCTCGTCCGATCGGTGGCATTGGCAATGTTATGCAGGACCCGAAGTTCTCAACAGTGCTCGGTCTCCTGCTCGATAGCACTCAACAAGAAAACTCTATCCAAGTTCGCTCTCATAAATCAGACACTGCAGATGAGAGTGACTTTATGGGTCGTATTGGTTCATCATTTAAAAACGTTTTCAAAGACCTGTTTTAACGGGAGGTCCCCATGCTATTTGATATCGCCGAAAATAATTCTCAAACTGGTGCCAAGATTAAAGTCATTGGCGTCGGCGGTGGGGGCTGTAACGCTGTCAACACAATGATCCGTCACGGATTGAGTGGCGTTGAGTACATTGTGGCCAACACTGATGCCCAAGCACTTCAAGCTTCTCTTGCTCCAATTAAAATTCAGTTGGGCGCGACCGTAACTAAGGGCCTTGGCGCAGGCGCAAATCCTGACGTCGGTCGTAAGGCTGCCATCGAAGATTACGATCAACTTTCTGGCGCGATTCAAGGCGCTGATATGGTTTTCGTAACAGCAGGTATGGGCGGCGGTACTGGTACTGGTGCAGCTCCTGTTATCGCAAAACTTTGCCGCGAATTGGGCATTCTCACTGTTGGTGTTGTAACCAAGCCGTTCTCATTTGAAGGCAAAAAGCGCACACGCCAAGCGAACGAAGGTATCCAAGCTCTTGAAGAATGCGTGGATTCATTGATCTGCATTCCCAACCAACGCCTTCTTCAGTTGGCCGGCGAAAGTCTTTCTCTCGTAGAAACATTCAAACGTGCTGACGAAGTTCTTTTGAACGCTGTTCAAGGTATCTCTGACTTGATCAACAACACGGGCCTTATCAACGCTGACTTCGCTGACGTTTCAACCGTCATGGCGAACAAAGGTCTCGCTTTGATGGGAACTGGTTCAGCTTCTGGTACTGAACGCGCTGTTAAAGCTGCGAAACAGGCCATCAGCTCTCCACTCTTGGAAGACATCACTATCGACGGCGCTACAGGCATCATCATCAACATCACTGGTTCAAGCACTCTCACTACATTTGAGACCAACGAAGCTGTGACCTTGATCATGCAAGCTGCTGATGAAGATGCTGAAATCATTTTCGGTACAGTTATCGATGACACCATCGGCGACTCGATCAAGATCACAGTTATCGCGACTGGTCTTCGCACCGGCGAGAACAAAGTTGAATCAGCACCGTCATTCATGCGCTCTTCAACACCTACACCAGAGCGTCGTGAAGAAGTTCGTCAGGCCGCTAAATTGCCTGAAGCTGCTCCAATGGTTGAGACAGTTCGCCCACAAGTGTTCAATCCAGATGCTTTGGAAACTCCAGCGATCAATGCACGCAAGACTGATACAGCTGTAAAATCTGAAATCATGTACAACACCGAAGCGGCAGCTGCACCGATGGCAGCTACTGATAGCAATGGCCGTCCACGCTTCAACTTGGCACAGTCATTGAAAGATGCAGCGAATCGATACGAAGCGAAGAAAGCTGGCTTCTCTGATGAAATGCCATCTCGTAACGAAGCACCTGCTCCAATTCACTTCGAAGTCTCTAAAGAAGAGCCTGTAAAAGAAACGCGTGTGAAGAGCATCGCAGAAAAATTGGGCTTTATGAATTTTGACGAAGATGAGTTTGATACACCGTCTTTCCTCAAGAAAGAACGCGGCGTTGATTCTTCGCTGAATTAGACTTACTGATCGAGAGCGGGTGGACGGCGGAATGTGCTGTTCACCCGCTTTTTTATTTCTTCCTGCTCTTTACCCCTGGCAAACAACACCACCCACGATTCAATCTGATCTCCCTCCAAGTTAATCTTGTAGTGAGTCTGAATGTACATCGGCAGCGATTCGCGCTCCCACATACCTCTCTTCCACTCAACAACTGCCACACCAGCTTCGGGGTCCTGTGGAGTTGATTTGATGGAGTGGACTTCTGTCCAATCAGAGTTGAGGTAAAGATTTACGTGCTCACGACAGAAAAGAAGACTCTGTTGTGACTTTAGACATGATTTACAGAAATAGTGATCGCAAATGGCACAGGCGCCTTCAGAAGGTTCTTTTGGGTGAAGGTGGCAGTTGGCCTCGGCGTGCTGTTGGGCCTTCAGCGCTTGGGCTTCTAGCATGCGTTTGCGAATCTCGGGATGCATGCGATCGATTTCTGCTGTTGTCGCTACAACGGGTGCAGCATCTGCAGGCAAGGGAGGTGGTGTTGCCGTGGTTTTTTTATTCAAGATGCGCCAACCAATAACGGCCAGTCCGCCCATCATGAAGAGGAGGAGAACAAGAAGGACAACCACAAGCGTGAGAAGAATGTTTTCCATTAGCTCAGCAAATGCACTTCGGTTACGGGTTTATACCCCAACTCTTGCTGATAGAACTGGCGAGTGGCGATCTTAATTTGATCGCGTGCGTAGTCCTCTTGGCGTGAGCCGAGATCGGTTCTGACTTTATTCATTATAAACTCACGAACCTTTGGGAGCAATTCCGCCGCAGAAACAGGCAATCCTAGCGTGCTGACATTGATAATTCCACGCACACGATCAAGACTGATAAAAACGGTTCCTTGGCACGCCATCTTGCGCCGCTGAGAAATCTGCGTGCGCTCAATGGGAAGCCCTCGGCCGTGAATGATGACGGGTTCCTGGGGAGGATGCTCGGTGATCTTCCACTTCCCATCGGGTGCGAAGCTGACTTCGTTCCAGTTCAAAATCATTTCACAGGGCACATCAGGAAACTGCTTAAGGAACCATTCCTTATGGCGCTTAAGAAAAAAGCTTTCCCCGTGAATCGGAAAGTAAACATCGGGCAGTTGCTGCGTGAGCATCTGCTTAAGATCTTCCTGTGCAGGATGGCCTGAGGCGTGAATATGATAATCATAGGCCGTTACGACTTCAGCACCCGCTTCAGTGATTTTGTTCATGATGCGAGAGATCTGTTTTTCGTTTCCTGGAATAACTTTTGAGCTGAAGACGACACGGTCGCCTGTGCCTAGTTTGAAGGTGGCGTCTTCACCATAAGAGAGACGGCGCAATGCACTTTGAAAATCTCCCTGACAGCCAGAAACGATAATCAACATACGACCTGTTTCACCTTTCACTTGTTGCGGGGCCCATAACTCGTCTTCTCCGACTGCAGGTAGATAACCGTGTTTAAGTCCGGTGCGAAGATAATGCTCAACAGAGCGGCCCATCAGAATGATTTTGCGGTCATGCTTTTTGGCGAGTCGACAGATAGAGGCGATGCGATGAACGTTCGAGGCAAAAAGAGTGATGAAGAGTCGTG
>JBEIPE010000217.1:0-5107 GCA_040377215.1 Halobacteriovoraceae bacterium | reverse complement strand
CATGGTACTGACCTTCGGTGATGCCGAGTTCACCTACTGGCTCTCCGTGGTGCATCTCTTCTCGACGATTATTTCGCTTAACGAGAAGCGCTTGGAAGATACCACGCCAACTCTGACATCTCAGAGTATGACTTGGGTTGAAGCCACTAAGCTTTCACCGGCCCAACTTATCATTCTTTCCTTTGCCCTTATTATCTTGATCGGTGCACTTCTGCTCGTATTGCCCATCTCTGCTTCCATTGGAAAAACCGTTCCATTTGTCGACGCCCTCTTTATGTCGACGTCGGCTACATGTGTAACAGGTCTTGCCACCATAAATTTAGGCGAGGATTTTTCGCTTTTTGGTCAACTCGTTTTGCTGACATTGGTACAGATTGGCGGCCTAGGCATCATGACTATTTCGTCGTGTATCGCTTTGTTCATGGGTCGCAATTTAGGTGTGCGTGAACAGGTAATGATGCAAGACGTGCTTGATTCTTCAAGTTCAGAAGAGCTCCTGAGTTTGATCATCGATATTGTGAAGTTCACTCTCTTGATTGAATTTATGGGAGCTATGATTCTGACTGTAGGCTTCTATTTGGAAGACTATGAAATTGGGCAATCACTTTACTTTGGTTTTTATCACGCCATTTCTGCTTTCTGTAATGCCGGTTTTGCCTTGTTCAACAACAACCTGGAAGACTTTAAGTTCAGCCCGCTGATCCATCTGCCGATTGCGATGCTGATTATTTTGGGCGGCTTAGGATTTTCAGTCATTCAAGAAATTCTTCAGGCGATCAAAACGCGTAAGAAGTTTGTGAACTTCACGCTTCATAGCAAAATCGTGATTGTGACTAATACCTTGCTTTTGGCTTTCGGCACGACCTATCTCTTCTTCGGTGAATATCTCCACGCCTTTGCCGACTACACGCTGTGGGGCAAATTACAGGTCGCCTTTTTTCAAAGTGTCACCACTCGTACGGCCGGCTTCAACACAGTCAATATGCTCGATCTCCATCCGCACTCGCTCTACATGATGGTGCTCTTGATGTTCATCGGTGCCTCACCCGGTTCCACTGGTGGTGGTATCAAGACCACGACCTTCGCTCTCTTGGTGCAGTCGGTGAAGTCGACGCTCTCCAACCACAACCGCGTGGAGATGTTTGAGCGTACGATCCCTAACGTCATCGTCGTTCGTGCAATTGCTATCTTTATTATTTCGTTAATCACGGTGAGTACAGTGTTGCTCATCATGATGCGACTTGAACCTGGCAAAGACTTTCTCGCTCTCATGTTTGAGACGGTTTCGGCTTTCGGAACGGTTGGCCTAAGTATGAATCTCACTGCCAATCTCAGTGCGATGGGGAAAATTGTTATTTCGGCGATGATGTTCATCGGACGAGTTGGTCCTTTGACTTTGGTCCTTGCTGTTGGACAGACCGGCAGCGGTTCACGTGTTCGTTACCCAGAAAGCAAAGTGCTCATCGGATAAAACGGGAGAGTTATGTTTATTGCAGTTATTGGTCTTGGAACATTTGGTGGCAAAACAGCAACACGCTTACATGAAAAGGGTGCGGAGGTCTTGGCCATTGATAGTAATCCTGAGCTTGTGGAAAAAATTAAAGACCGCGTGACCCACGCCGTTTGCATCGACGTGACCAATGAAAAGGCCATGCGTGCTTTGAACATCACAGACGTGGACACCGCCGTCGTGGCGATTGGTGACAACGTGCAGATGTCGATCATGGCAGTGGCTTCGCTTCGTAAGTTGGGTGTCGGCCGCATTATCGCCCGTGCCACCAGCGTGCTTCACGAGCACGTTCTGAAAGAAGTAGGGGCTTCCGAAATCGTGAAGGTTGAAGAAGAAATGGGTGAGATTATTGCTTCGAAGATTGCCGCTCCGTATGTACTTCAGCGCTTCAACTTCTCGGCCGGTTACTCTATCGTCGAATTGAAGCTTGGCAAAAACTTCAACGGCAAGACGCTTGTCGAAAGTCAGATCCGTCAGCAGTACTCACTCAATATTGTGGCCCTGCAAAAGCGTGTTCCTACTGTGAACGAAGAAGGGAAGGCGACGTTCAAGGTCGTGATTAACGACAGTCCGTTGCCGATGGATGTGATTGAAGAAGATGACATCGTTGTAATCGTTGGAAATGACAAAAATTTGGACAAGCTCTTCCATGACTTGGAAGAGAACTAGAGGAAACAGATGAATCTCTCACTAAAAGCGCGTGTCGCGGCCAGTTTTATCATTGCGAACATGGTGGTGTTGATCATGGGGGGAACAGTGTTCTTCTTCTTGGACTCACTTAACAGCCAAATCAGCACGATCACTGACAACACCAACAAGATCAGCCTTCTTTCAGACGAAGTGCGCATGAGCACGGTCTCAATCCTGAAGCTGCAAAAGAAAATCCTCACAACCAAATCCAACGAAGAAGATCTTCGTCGTTTGCAAGTTTTGTGTGAAGGGTTCTCTACTCAGCTTCAACGCCTTGATAGCTACTACTCTGAGGTGGAAGCCAAAAAGATTATTTCAAAAATGCTCGGTTATGTGGAATCCCTGCAAACCATCGTGGGCAAGAGTGCGCTCTTCTACCGTGATGATGCCGGTCTTTCGACTATTTCAGAGTTGACCGACAAAATCCTCGAGTCCTTCTCGGATTTCCAAGACATCCAGTATTACCAGAACGAACAACGTGACAAGCAAGTGAAGGCGATCATCGGCGAAACTCGTCGTAACATGCTCATCACACTCATCATCACTTTCCTCGGAACCATCCTCTTGTCGTTGGTGATTCCAGGCAAGATCGCCATGCCTTTCAAGAAAATCCGCGATGCTGTTCGTGAGTTGCGCGAAGGAAACTTCGACGTAAACATTTACTACAATCAGAATGATGAGATCGGTGAGCTGGCGCGAGAGATCAATAAGATGATTGTCTCCATTAAGAAGTTTGAAGAACTACGTGCTGATCGAATTAGTGTTGAGCACCGCAAGTTCGATTTGCTCGCCAACATGGTGAAGAAGAACATCGTGGTCTCCAACGCTCGCGGTGAGTTGGTTTACATGAACAACAGCATGTACGGTTTACTGGATATGCAGTCTGACGATGTGATCAACAAGGAATTCGCTGATGTGAATTTCCCTGACAGCATCGTGGAAACCTTTGATGTGGCCATTAAACGCCGTTCAAAAATTGAGAACGCTGAGATTACAGTCCCTCGTCGCAAAAAAGTCATGGATCCCGTGAGTAATGAGTATGTTTATAAAGACCAAGGCGAGCCCTATCACGGGTTTGCCAACGTGATTCCAATTCGGGCGAAAGAAAGCCAGTCGGACTACTACATGATGATTATTTCGCAGGAAGTATTTGCTTAAAAGAAAAGGGCCCCGAAAGGGGCCCTTCTTATTTTGTCTAGGTCGTGCGGTCGTAGTTCACAAACAAGACAGAACCATCGGTGAAGATGATCGTGTAGTAGTAGTGTGAGCAATACTCGCTCTCACCATCTTCGTAGCTGCGAGACACGGCACCTTTGATTTTTTTCGTCTTGAGGGCCTGTTCGAGAAGTGTTGTTACGTCTTCGTTAGTGCCATCTTCTCTCAAAAGATCACCAACCACTGAGTCAGTTCCTTCGTAGGTTTCGTAGCGGCAGCTGCTGTCAGGGTCATTGCTCAGTGATTCTGCAAGGTCTTTCTTGGCTTTAGCCACTGTGTAACCTGGCATCGTCGACAAAGAGTAGTCGCCGTTATGTGTTGAGAAAAGATCGTAGCGATCGCCAGTGAAGAGTGCCTTGAGGGCAGCCATAATGTCGCCTGTTACAGTGACTTTCGCAGTCGTATTTTGTGTCACCCAAGACTGAACCAAGCGACCGTTAGCATCGGGACGAAGAAGTGCGGATACCCGTGCGGTTCCTGCGATTTCATAAGGTGCCATTGCTACAGTAAAGTTGATATCCATCAAGGTCACTGTATTAGTGCGAGGATCAGTGATCGTACGAGCGATCAAAAATTTCCCGGCCAAACACTGAGTGCTAGAGAAAGAATGGACTTCAGAGTCGACTTTATACTCGATGGCGGTGCAGACACTTTCTTTGATCGCTTTCGAGCGAAGGGTGTTGTCTGCCAAGGCGGCCAAAGACGTTAATGATAGGGTTATGGCCAAAGCTAGTTTTGCGCAGCGCATGCAGGCTCCTTTAAAGTTACGTTTTGCCTGTGAAATAAGCCGGCCCATTCAGTCCGGACAGTTAAGATCACCTGTAGAGTAATTTTTACACGCCACGCACCTCGCCGTTGGGTGCCTAACTGCGCTATGCTGGGGCACTTTTTAAGATCAGGAAAATCCATGGCCCTCGACCCCCAGTTCATCCGCAACTTCTCCATTATCGCGCACATCGATCATGGCAAGTCGACTCTAGCCGATCGTTTGATCGAGATGACCAATTCTATTACTGCGCGCGAGAAGTCTGATCGCTTGCTAGATAATATGGATCTGGAAAAAGAACGTGGGATCACCATCAAGGCGCAAACGGTGCGCCTCAAGTACCGCGCTCAAGACGGCAAAGATTATTACCTCAACCTCATCGATACTCCGGGACACGTGGATTTCACCTATGAAGTGTCGCGATCGCTGGCTTCTTGTGAAGCAGCTTTGTTGGTAGTCGATGCCTCTCAGGGCATCGAAGCGCAGACGCTCGCTAACGTGTACATGGCGCTCGATAACAATCTTGAGATCATCCCCGTCATCAATAAGATCGATCTTCCGCACGCTGATGCGGATAAAGTCGCCAAAGAAATTGAAGACGTGATTGGCATCGTGGCCTCTGATGCTCCTCGCGTGTCTGGTAAGTCAGGGATCGGCGTTGATCTTTTGCTCGAAGAGATCGTTAAGCGTGTTCCACCCCCAGTAGGCGTGGGAACAAAGCCCTTGCAAGCTTTGATTTTCGACTCATGGTTTGATGCCTACCGCGGTGTGATCGTACTCGCGCGTGTGATGGAAGGAACTCTTCGCGTAAAGGATAAGATCCATTTCAAAAACAGTCATATGGATCACGAGATCTTGAAGCTCGCCGTGAGCACGCCGTTCTACCAAGAAGTTGATGAACTCGGCGCTGGCGAAGTAGGCATGAT
>JBEIPE010000272.1:0-4014 GCA_040377215.1 Halobacteriovoraceae bacterium | reverse complement strand
GGCGTGCATCTCGACGCACTCGCCGCGATGGAGTGGGGCCACCAAGATCATCTCAAGCGCCAAACTAAAACCTACGTGATCTACGGGCAAAGCCTTGGCGGACAGATCGCCGCTCGTGCGATTGTAGATTTTCCGCACCAAGGATCTGTTGATCTATTAGTGCAGGATTCAACTTTTCCCAGTTACCAAGGCATCGCTGCGAAGAAATTAGGCTCCCGCTGGTTTCTTTGGCCATTTTATCCTTTGGCCTTCTTGGCGGTATCCGACGAATACGCTTCGGAGAATGTTCTCGCGAAGATTCGTGTGCCGGTCCTAGGGATTCATTCGCCCAAAGATGACGTCGTTGAGTATGAATTGGGACGAGACGGCTTCGATAAGATCACTTCCAAGAAAACCTGGTGGAAAGTGAAAGGCGGCGGCCACACTGATGTTTTTCATGTGCCGAAAACCACCTATCGCCAGCAATTCCTAGACTTCCTTAGTCAGTTATAACGGGCAAAAAGCTCCCGCTGACAGTTTTAGTTTGGTCATGTGTTCACATGGTCCTATAATTTTATTGAGATACGTATATAACCAAGGATGGTTAATGGTCAGTTCGGTCAAGAAATCCGTGGGCGATATGCAGGATGCCAAGAAGGCCTATCCAGCATTTGCTAAAATTAATGGGGAACATCCCTTTAAGTCGCAAGTAAGTGAAGGCCGTGTTGAATATCGCGCACGAACGAAGAAGGGTGGGCGAGTGGTTTTCTTCCACTTCGATCTCGCCAAAGAAATGGGCCTCCTTCCGAAAGATCATCCGAACACTCTCAATCCAGAACTCGAAGCACAAATCCTAGAAACATTCAGCATCCAGATCATTAACGAATGGGACATTGAGAACAACATCAAGTTTCCTGAGAATGAAATTCGTCCCAACACGTACATGGCGACTCGTTACTTACAGTTGCAGCACCCTGATAAATCAGGGCGCACATCAGGTGATGGTCGCACTGTTTGGAATGGCACCATCCGCAACCAAGGTGTCACTTGGGATCTTTCAAGCTGCGGCACCGGCGGAACAAAACTATCTCCGGCCGTGAACATTCAGAAAAAGTATTTCCAATCCGGCGATCCGTCTGTTTCTTACGGCTGCGGTTGTTCTGAGACGGGAGAAGGCCTTGAAACGTTGTTCTTCTCTGAAGTCTTTGACAAGAATCGCATCAAGACCGAACGCTTGCTCATGACCATTGAGTACGACAAAGGTCTCGCGATCAATGTGCGTGCGTATCCGAATCTTATGCGTCCATCGCATTTCTTTGGTCACTTGAAGCAAGGGAATTACAAGACTCTTCGGCAAGTCGCCGACTACCACATCGAGCGCCAGGCCCTTAATGGTGCGTGGTTAGATGTGCGTAACAAAGGGCCGTCGGAAAAATATCAATACATGCTCAACCAAGTGGCGCGCACGTTCGCAGAAACGGCGGCACTGCTGGAAGATGAATATATCTTCTGTTGGCTCGACTGGGATGGGGACAATATCCTCATGGACGGCGGGATCATCGACTACGGTTCCATCCGCCAGTTTGGTTTGTTTCACAGCGAGTATCGTTACGATGACGTGCAACGTTTCTCGACGACGATCCTCGAGCAGAAGCAAAAAGCCAAATACATCGTGCAATGTTTTGCGCAGATCACGGACTTCTTGATTAAAAAGAAAAAGCGCCCACTCGCTGATTTCAAAAACCATCCCTCGTTAAAAATGTTTGAAGATGTGTTCGAAGAAGCGAAGTACAAAAACCTTCTTTATAAAGTAGGCTTGCGCGAGAAGTTCTCAGGCGATCTCTTGAAAACTCATTTGAATGAAGTGCGCGTATTCCGTCGTGCGTTTACCTGGTTTGAGCGTGCCAAGGCCCAGCGTGGAACGTACAAGGTCGCTGATGGGATTACCCGTGATGCGATTTTCTGCATGCGCGATATTTTGCGTGAACTGCCACAGCTCTATCTAACTCGCGGAGAGTTGTTGAAGCCGGAAGAGTTCATTGAGATCATCCGTTCAAGCTACGCCAAGAAGCCCGATCTTCGCCTGACCCCGATGATGCTCAAGCAGATCCAGCGCTTCCAGGTGTCGTACTTGAACTTGGTTGATCTTGCTGCGCGTGCTCAGAAGAAAGAGCGTCATCAGGTGTTGCTGGACATCACCATGCGATCCTCAGTTATTAATAAATACGACCGTGTGACGGGCGACTCAATCACCTACGTGGTGCAAAAAGTGGCCCGCTGCCGCCCGAGACTCAAGCCAGAAGAGCTCTTTCAGCTCATGGGTGAGTTCGCGCACTACCAGACCCTAGACCCGGATAGCCGCGCTCAAGTTGTGGACGAGGCCGTGGGGGATGGGTATCCTGCCCGTCAAAAGAACATCCTCCGAGGGATGGCAGGAATTGTGCGGGAGTGCCGCGAAGGTCTATAAGTGAAACTCGTTCTGTACTCAGGTGGGGATGCCCGCGCCAATCGTGAGATTGATAATGAATTATTCCGCATGGTCGGAGTAAAAAATCCGTTGATGGCGTACATTCCGGCTTCATCTTATCTTTCTGAATTTGAGTTCCAACACTTCGTCGATCAGTACAAACGTTTTCGCGTGAAACGTTTTCTGCACTTTCCAGTGGATGTGCCCTTCGACAAAATCCTCTTTAAAGAAGTTCTCAAGGCCGACATCATTCATTTGGGTGGCGGAAATACTTTTCACTTCCTTCTGTGGCTGCGCAAGACCAAGATGCTTGAGGCGCTGAAGGACTATGTATTTCGTGGCGGCATTCTCACGGGTCTTTCGGCCGGTGCGATCATGATGACTCCTGATATTTCTACGGCCGGCATGCCAAGTTTTGATCGAGATGAAAATCACGACAACATCAAGAACCTAGATGCCATGGCCCTGCTCGAATTTGATTTCTTTCCGCACTATCGTAATTCACCTCGCTACGATGCTGAGTTTCGTCGCTTCACACGCAAAACTAAGCGTTCTCTTTATGTAAGTCCGGATGGCGCGGGGATTATTGTGGATGGAGAGAGACGAACATTTATTGGACCGACCTGGCTGTTCCACGACGGTAAGAAGATTGCTATAAATTAACTATGCACCCTATCCAATTCCTCGCTTTTCTCTGTTTCACCGTCATTGCCTTCTTCGGCGTTGTTCAGCCATTTCCGGCGATGCTGTTTTCGGTGGGCTTTGTCTTTGTCGCGATTCCACTCATCGACGCCATTTTAGGGACGGACAAAACGAATCCGAACCTCGAACAAGAGAAGAGTTGGAAGCAAAGTAAGGTCTGGGCACCGGCACTTTATCTTTACGCCGTCACTCATTTCGCCATTTTGATTGTCGGTGGAACAGTGGCCCTCGAATCGAGCTGGCCACACGTGCTAGGAATTGCTTTTGTCGTGGGGCTTTATACCGGTGGGATTGGCATTACAGTCGGCCATGAACTCTGTCATAAAAAAGAATTCCTACCTCGCATCACGGCCGATTTGTTGCTCTCGTCGGTGTGGTATCAGCATTTTGCGGTTGAGCATGTGCGCGGTCACCATCTCCATGTCTCTACGCCGGAAGATCCGGCCAGTGCTCGTCGTGGCGAAAATGTGTACAGCTTCCTTTTCCGTTCAATCGTGAAAGGCTTCGGTCATGCGTTGAAGATTGATGCAGGCAAGGTTTGGATGGGGGTCGCCATGGCGATGGCGTTCACGGCGCTCTCATCATTCTTTGGAGCGAAAGTGCTCGGCTTCTTCTTGTTCCAGGCCGTCGTTGCATTTGTCTTGTTGGAGCTAGTGAATTACATCGAACACTACGGACTTTCTAGAAAGCCCCTTGGGAATGGTCGCTACGAGAAGGTGACACCGATTCATTCATGGAACTCGGCCCATAAATTTTCTAATCTGCTGCTCTTTAATCTCCAGCGCCACAGTGATCATCATGCCATGGCCAACTTGCCTTACACTGTGCTCAAGCATCATGAGAGCGCTCCCCAGTTACCATCCGGT
>JBEIPE010000047.1:0-12642 GCA_040377215.1 Halobacteriovoraceae bacterium | reverse complement strand
TTGAGAACTTTTTCACCGAGGGCATCGACCTTAACTTTTTCAATGAACTCTTTGACGACCTTAAAGTTAACGTCGGCTTCCAACAAAGCGGTGCGAACGACTTTGAGGGTTTCTTCAATATTGTCTTCCGAGATTTTTGACTTTCCACGTAGTGAGCGGAAAGCATCGGAAAATTTTTCGTTAAGAGTATCGAGCATAGTCAGTTTCCTTGGTCTCTATTCTTTCATCAAACGAAGGAGCGTATCATAGCAGTCTCGCGGGGTGGCGGCGAGTGCTTGCGCCCCAAATTCTGTTAAGGCCACCGGTGACGCCTGAGGATTCCACACCGCTCCGAGAGCATAAGCGCCAAATAAACGCGCGCCTTTCATATCGGTCCATGAGTCGCCAATGACGGCACACGAAGCGGGATCAGTGGCCCCCAACATATCTTGTAGACCTTGCGGATGAGGCTTGGCCGTCATCTCGCTCGCTGTGCGCAGGTCTTGAAAATAGCGGAGAAGATTGTGCTCCTGGAGCAACCTTAGAGTCGACGCCCGATCCCGCCCCGTCCAGACGTAGAGGTGATAATCCGCTGCCATCAGACGGTGCAAAAGCTCCGGGATCCCGTCGTAGGGTTGACCTTGGCCTTGTGTATTCAACAGCGTGCCATCACAGTCGAAAATAATATGACGATCCAACCCCATGACGCCCCTTGACGAGAAAGACAAAATTCTCTACTTCTGCCTCTGGAAGATCAATCATTTTCAGGGTGCTTCTGCGTGTCATCGCCAGCTACTCCATTTTCGCCTGCACTTACGGCCAAGCTTGATCGCTTTCGTCCGTTCGCCACACCTGTGAAGTTGGGGCAAATCCAATTCAGCTCTAAGCTGATTCTCGCGCCCATGGCGGGCATTTGTAATATTCCCTTTCGTCTGTTGATGGAAGATCTCGGCGCCGGCGGCACTGTTTCAGAGCTCGTTTCTTGTCACGGTATCAATCATGGCAATCAGCGCACATTGGACATGCTGAAGATTCACAAGAATGAGCGTGTGGTTGGCCTACAACTTTTTGGCGAAGACATTGAAGCCATGGCCCGTGCCGCGGAAGTAGCGGAAAGTTTCAAACCTGGTTGGCTCGACATCAACATGGGCTGTCCGGTCACGAAAGTCGTAAGTAAGGGCGGCGGTTCAGCGCTGATGAAAGAAATGGAAAAGCTCGCACCGCTGTTTGAAGCCATGCGCGCGAAAATGAAAACACCTTTGAGCATTAAGATCCGCACCGGCTGGGATCAAGACCATCGTAACGCGCGCGAGATTATGAAAATCGCGCGCGAGTCGGGCATTGAGTGGGTCGCGATTCATGGTCGCACACGTACGCAGCAATACACCGGCGCTGCTGATTGGAATTTCATCGAAGACATCGCCCAAGAAAAGATCCTACCGTTTATTGGCAATGGCGATCTTCATCATCCACTCTTGGTGAGTGACCGCTTACAAAAAACCCACACCGATGCGCTGATGATCGCGCGTGGGGCCCTTCGAAATCCGTTTATCTTTCTTGAATCCCTTGATCCTGAGTACGCACAGAAAAAGAAATCTGATTTCCTTGGCGCAGATTATTGGGAAGTCATTCAACGTCTGTGGCAATACGTCGGTGAAACTTTCGCCGATGATCGCATGCTCTTGGTGCAAGCACGCAAATTGATCGTATGGTTTGCCGCTGGCTTCCCTTACTCAGCAGCTTTCCGCGGTCAGGTCTTCGCCGCTCAAACGGCAGAAGACACTTATAAAATCACCGAGGACTACTTCCTCTCCCTAGGCACCTCTCAGAAGAGCATCAACTACGATGAGGCCTTCATGAGCTCTGGCCACGGCTAAGCTCCCGAATTCTCAGTTGTCCTACTTTTTTACTCCAGCAATCCATCATGTTTTCACCTTTGGTGACCGATAATCAATGTGGAGAGAACTATGCGCTCGTACTTACTGGCCTTCATACTCGTGGTCCCTGCCTACGCACAAAATCAGTGTGATCAAGTGCAGTCGTCACTGACGAGCCTTGAGCAGTCTCTTCTCGCCAAACAACTTCCGGCCTGTGATCAAGTGACTCCAGCTGCGGTTGGTATGACTGAAACGCTAGAAGGTGACGATCTTCGACTCTTCAACGCGATGAGATGCCAAAACGTCGCAGGCCTTGATCTCGCTCTTTCTGATGTTGAATCAACTCTTGTCATGATTGATGGTCTCGATGATTTGCGCACACAGGTTGTCAGCACGCAACAAACCCTCGCGACTCAGGCCAACTGGGATGTGGCGGAAAACGAATCTGCCTTGCAACTTACTCGTGACCTCACTTTAGGCGCGACCATTCAAAGCTTAATTGAGCTTCCTCAACTCCCTGCTCTTTTTGACGACGCCACCAACAGCGGACAATGGGAAGCGAAGCTTCGCACCTTCTGCTCGGTAGCTCCGCAAAATCTTTCGCCATTTTGTGCCATGATCACGACTTACTCAACGGGTGCCAATGCGGCTTTGATGATGTCGGAGTTTGCCGCTTTCCTCGATCAGCTTCGCCCGGCTTTGCAAACTGATAAAACTCTTTCGGCCGAGCAGAAAACACCGATGCTCGCGGCTCTGACTTTGCGTCGTAACAACGAGACCGTGAGCTTCAGCGACTTCCAAGAACAAGCCGCGCAGAATGGTCTTTACGATTTTACCACCGGCAGCGCCCCAACCACCTTACGCCCGCCACAGGTTAATTTCATTCGCCAGAATCGCCTCGCGATTCCTCCAGCTGCTGACAGCGTCGCCGTTTTGAAAACACTGCTCGATCGCTTTAACTCCAATCAAAATAAACTCGTTCTTAAAAATGCAGTGAACGCCGTGAGAAGAAATGCGGATGATGCTCACGAACGCACACTCGCTCGAATCCGTGCCCGCTGGTCTTCGCTTCATCTTCATAAGGGCGGCTCCGCACCTATCCCTTGTGTGCAGTCTACAAGCGAAGCCACTTTTAAATCTTGCATTGAAACGGAATGGGCCGCACGACCGTCGACCAACAACGGCCAGGTTCAGCTCTATCAAAGTATTCTTGCCTCGATCAGCAGTGTACAAAGAAAGCGATCGGATGTGGCGGCCTGTGTCGCCAAGGCTTCAATCACTGCGTGGATGCAAAATCCTCAGACCGTTCCTGACAGCTGCATGGGTGAATTAATTGCTCAGCGCTCAAACGTAGAAAAAAAGCGTGAGATCATTCTTAAAATTCGTGAAAAATTGCGAGCACAAGAAGATCGCGCTTTGCGCTTCCGTCGCTTCGCTTATGACAAAGCAGCTGAATGTGTCTCGTCTGGAGCGTTCCAGTCTCGCAGCCACGAAGCCCTTCCATACTGTGTCGCGACTCCGTCTGAAACGGCTTTCGCGCCGATTCTTGAATTGGGAGCACAAACATTGAGCTTCGTTCACGAAGGCCTCGAGAGTAATACCGTATTCGATAAAAATCGCGACTGCCCTCCCGGCCAGCAAGATGAGTATGCCATTCTGTGTGAGATCGCGCATGGCCGTGGCGCAAGTACAAGTTCTGGCGGAGTAAAAGATTATGTAGGAACACCGGCGACTCTAGGAACCGACGCGCCTACGCGAGACTCGGATCCATTACTCAAAGATGCGCTCCTGGGTGTGGCCAATGACCTGGCCAATCAGTACATCAACAATCGTTTACAAGCGACACAGCCTCAGACTTATCGTTGGCCACAGTCGCCCTACCAATCAATGCCCTACAGTCAGCCCATCTCTTTGAGCATGTCTGATTTTGTTATCGCTAACGGCAAAACCTACGGCGGCTTCGGTCAGTACTATCAATGCTCCACTTGTGGCTTCGGATCAGGGCCCACTGCTTTCAATCAGCGATGGGGACTCAGTGGTATGAATGCTGGTGGACTCGGTGGAGTTTCCACTCTCGCTGGCAGCGGGATGAGCTCACGTTTCTTTGGCGGGGCCGGGACATTTCAATTCTAAGTGACCCAGTCGGATATTGCCGTTTTTATGAGGCAGTTTCTCCTCTCCGGTTGCGGTTAAGTTCGGCTTTTTTTCCCTCTCAGGATGGTCTTTTCAAGGGCTTGCCCCTAGAGTGAATGAGGGGGCAAGTTTCTCCCCTCACAGGGCACTCTAAGAGTTAAAATAAATCAGTGACTTGTATCTACCGTTAAGACGTAGAGAGAGGTTTTTAGCGCATGATGCGTCTCCTAGTTTTGCTTCTCATAATCACGCTAGCAGGATGCTTGCCCAAACAAGAGGTGAGAACGGCGGGTATTGCTGATGAAGGCCAAGACACGGGCACTGATGACGATATCAATCTCAGCACATCCGACGTAGATCTTGCTTGGTATCAAAGCCTCACATCCAACACTGTGCTTTCTGTTTTCCGCGACAACGTTGAAAATACCTACGTGCGTGGTCGTCGCATTGAAAATTATTTGCTTCGCCAAAATGCACCCCAGGCTTCTTACTGCTTAGAAGTTGATCTCGGCACTAGTGTTCCAGTCACTGACCGTCGCTTCTTGCGCTTGCGTGCAGTACCACTTTCAGTCAACAACACAGCAACAAAGACCAAAACAATTTATCTGCGAGTGGACTTCGGTAACACCGCTGCCGGCCAGAGTGTTTGTAATTTGGACAAAGTTCAGTACATCAACGACTCGGCCACTGAATACATCACCTACACTTCGATCCAATCGCGCGTGAGTTTCACACTCGCCAGTTCTTGCGCAAGCTGTGTGACCCAGATTCAATCAAGCAACTTTAAACTCTTCACCGTCGACAGTGCCAATGCGCGGATGGTGCAAGTCAAGCCAACAGAACTCGACCTCGGCTTGCTGACTCTCCAACTGAAACCAGGAAACGCTCCGAACCTGGGTGGCTCATGCACCAGCAGCGGCTGCTCAGCTTTAGGTTACGATTGCTGTTTGCAGAACCAATGTGTGAATGATGGGTCTGTGCGCACCGAAGTCACTGGCACCGTTCTCACCTCAAGCGCCTTCTTGAGTGCTGAGCAAGAGAAGCTCGCGAACCCACTCGCCTTCTTGCGCTACCCGCAGTTCTATTACATCTGTGGCACCGCTCAACCTCAGCCACTGCCAGGAACTGGAAGCCAGACCGACGCGGAAGCAGCAGCAGCAGCTCGTCTGCTTGAAATGCAAAAAGACTACGCTTGTATTCAAGAACTCAAAACGAAGTCCGCAGCGAATCCTTTTCATCTCGCCCCCTTCAATGCATCGGCCACTTACGATCAAACTAAATGTAATACCGTCACCAGCACGAACTCTTATTTCTGGCGTAACGTGCTCTCTCGACTCTACGCCAACTGCGGCTGTGCAGCCGTTCATAACACGCTTGAGCTGCAGCTCGCGAATTGCCCAAAATATGACTACCAAGTGCTCGCGCAAAACTCGAGCCTTCAGCCGATTCAATTTGCTTGCACTTCATTAGATGAATCTGACGTTGAAACACCTTTCCAGAATCTTGATGTATCAGTGAACTCACGCTCGGTTCCTCATCGTTTCTTCAATGCCGCTGGTGATGAAGTCGACCCTAGTAAAAATCCACCTGCCACAACGGTGCAAGAAGGCCAGCCGTTCAGCTACGCTGACCCTGAAAAAACACAACCGATCAACGGCCAATTGAACATGAACTCGATCTTGGGCTCGATGAATGTCGAACTCACGGGTGCCATGCCTGCGAAGGTCATTGATCTCGAATTGGACAAAGTTTATCTCATCGCGACACGTTCTGGTTTCTATACTCCATGCCCAACTTGTGCCAAAGACAGCTGGTTCGCTAGCTTCAGTGCGACGCCGAGTTCAGGTCAAGGTGTGGGTCTTCAGGCCGTCGGACATTCCACTTCTCGCGATGGCTGGGACAACAACACCACATTAGGTAACTACGAAGACACCATCTTTGGTCGCGCATGCTGGGTTCCACCTACTATGCTGCCGTTCTCTCAACCAATTGATGGTGCCACCACTGCCACCGCCACCAATGTCTCCCCACAACGCAAGGCCCGTCTTGATACCCAAGCCACCATGTGGATCAACGGCTACCAACGTGACTGGTTTGGTTTCAACAAGGGTGCCCTCATCGGATCATTTGATGGCGTGACTTGGTTCGCTGTCGGTAAAGGCCGCATTATTCGTAGTACCACCAAAAAACTTTTCCTCGCCATCAACGCGCCGTTTGGGGATCTTGCAGAGAGCAACAACCATGTTGTGTCAGTGCAAGACTACGAAGGCCAAGCCACCGCTGCTCTTAATGATTTCCATCCTGAGTATGTGCAGAATCACCCGAGCCAAAACGAAGCCGGTAACTGTCAGGCCTACCACATGTGTAATGTGGATACTGACTGTGTGACGAGACTGGGCTGGGAATACACCTGTGCCGATGTGACTCAACTGAAAACTTACTGGCCTGGCTTTGACCCGGAAGGTGCTAAAGAGCGTGTCATGGTCGCCGGCGAACAGCCTCGCTCGATCGAAGGCATCCTGGCGCAAGGAGTACTTCCAAGCGGTTCAACGAAGCGCTGTGTGTATCGTGGGGCAGGTTCGATCTGCCGTACTGACGCCGGCAATATTCCAGCCGCTGAAATTGAAAAACGTAAGCTTCTCACCTGTGCGCCAAACTTCTGGTGTGCTGATGCTGATGCGACTAACGCCAACATTCCTAATACCGCCACTCAGCTCAACGTCTTCAACAGACAAGTGGCACGTTTTGGGCGTCCGTTGGAAGAAATCCCAGTGACCAGTAATCATCTCTACGGTCGAGACACCAATCAATTGGGACGTCCGTTGGATTACGTCCACAATAAGTTCACCACACCAGTCAACTCGCTTGGTCAGATCAACAGTAGTGTTGTGCGTTCAACCTTGAATACGAACGTGGTCGCTATCGATCCAGCTGCTGCGGGCAAAGTGGGTCTGTGCCGTCCAGGTAAACGTCTCCCACTCCCTACCGATGTCGCCACTCAGTGGAACCCGTTCAATCAGCACCAAGGGCTGGATGAATTCTCACGCACGGATTACACCAATCAAATCTCTTCATGCCCGTCGAACTACCTGGCGCTTGGTGCTGCAAAAGTAGCGAGCTGCCCGATCATTGGTGACGATGGCAACTTTATTCATCAGTCGGCCAGCTTTGCGGATGTATCAACTCAAAGTGCTTGGAGTCGCCGTGCACTTGAGCAAAACACCTGTGGCCTAGAGACGCTTCGTAACGGCACGATCACGAGTGGAATGACGGATGTGCAGCTCCAGGCCGTATCTCCCTTTAAACTCATCGAAGGTAGACCGCTAAATATGGCAGTGTCTGTTCTGCCTGGCCTCACCCGCGACGCGTGCTTGCGTAAACCGGGCAGCGCTTGCCATACGGATTTGGATTGTTCACCTAACAAGTACCACGCAGATCAAACGCAATACTTCAATGACAGCTACTTTGGTAATGCCGCCAACCGCGAATACTACGAGCAGCACCTCGTTTGTGGTCAAGGTACTCCAAAACCTTTTATCTCTGATGTGGAGTTCGAAGACTACGACATCACTAAAAACGTTTGTTGCCGTGAAGTCGGTAAAGACATCACGACTTACTCGGCGCAAGAAGCTAGCAGCACATCTGCGGATGCCACCGTCACAGCTTCCCTTAACCCCCTTGCTACGGGTTTAACAGAACCGACCAACGCCAATCGCTACGAACGCTTTACTCACATTCGTGGCATGGGGACGAGCTTCCCGGTCTTGACCGCCTATGATAACCGCAACGGCGCCGGCACCCTTCTCTCCAACAGCTACTCCGGAGCTCTCACAAGTTCGGTTTCCGTCCCGGCCAACGTTATGACACCCGGCCAATGGAGAACCCTCAATCAGGCCAATGGTAAAACATGCTGCGGCGGTGGGTGGGTTCGTAAATTCGAAGATGGCACAACTGACTGGAGTAAACGCGATCGCTTCCGCGTCGATGTTTCAAACTTCCGCTGCTTGAATTACATTACACCGCTCGCCACCACCACCAATGCCCAAGGCAGCTGGGGTATTTCACAAGCACGTATCGATGCTGACTACGGCAAGTACTGCTTCGACATCAGTGGCTCAACAGGTAACTGCGCTCAGCTCACCATTCCGCAAGGTGACGTCGGTGATACCAGCTGCGCCTTCCGTGAGTTTGCCACTCCGGCCGCCAACCCGTACTCCTCACCGTTGCTCGCTGTGTTCTCAACACTACCTGGCGAAGTGGCCTGGAGTGATTTGCCCATTAACTTCTTCTCTTTCTTCCCGCCGGTCAGTGCTGATACAGATCCTGAAACGATGATGGATTTTGCTGACACCACCAATCGTCAAAACATCACGATCGCGATTCCAAGTTACACCGGTGACTCGGCCCTCACGGTCGAGATGCAACGACGGAATTCGGCGAACGTCCTCTCCACTGCCTCATGCCAACTCGAAGCCGATCTCGATGCTGATGCTCCTAATGATGCCGGTGTATGTACCGCCGCTTCAGGCTGCTGCTACCAGTACAACGCATCGACGCGTATTATGATCTTGAATCTTAACCAGGCGTCGGCGACATTCTTTAATCCAGGTACACCTACTCAGTCGGGTCGTTACGGCGCAAAAATCAGCTACATGCCCCCAGGGATTGGCAACGTGGCAAGACCGCTCGCGAAGCGCTCATGCTCTGATGTGCACTACCTGGATATCCTCGGGAAGATGGAACTCGCAGGCATTCCACAGATCACTTATCCAAAGATCTTATGTAACAACAATGCTGAACGCCTCGTTCCTGAACTCTTTAATGTAACGGATTCAGAAAACAACCGTGGGGCTTTCAACACCAACACTTTCTCATTCAACGACTCAGTTGATCGTCGCACCAACCATCATGGACTCGCGAACGGCGCCATCTTCTCGCAACATGATTTCAAATGCTGTACCCCACTTGGTAAGAACACCAAAGATGCCGCCACATGCTGCTCAGGCTTTGCTGTTGAAGCAGATGAAGACCCTACGGGCGGTCGTAAGAATTACACTTGTAAGCTCCCTGCTGGTGCCAACCTCAGCGTGTATATGAACCGCTTCGTTTCAAACGAGGGCACTGGCGATCATTTGGATGCGAGCCCATTAGTAGAAGCCGATTTCAATGCACAAAGTGGCGAACCACTCTTGACTACGACCGTTAATGCTAAGCTTGCGGCCATTGGCCGTGAGGTTTGTGAAAACAGCGCCACTCGTCGTGGTGGTGCTTTCGGTGAATTTGCTCCAGAGCCGGCCTCGAATCTTTCTCAAGGCAGCACCGTTTACGGCATCGTCGATTCTTCGAGCGATGGCGGCACCAACTCAAGTGGTGGCGGAACGTCCGAAGTGGGGTACAATTCCTTTATCCAGGGTTATCGCTGGAACCATCATTTGTACTGCCAATAAGGACCTGTCATGCGAACTGAAAAAACTCCCTCTGAAAGCGCTGTTGAGATGCGTGAAATGGTCATGCCTAACCACACCAACCCACAAGGCACGGTCTTCGGGGGGGTTGTCATGAGTTGGATCGACATTGCCGCCGCCATGGTGGCCGCTCGTCACGCTCAGCGCCCAGTGGTCACCGCCCACATCAGTGATATTGATTTCATCGCTCCTGTGAAGATGGGTCATCACGTGCACATCCTCGCTTCGATGAATTACGTCGGTTCAACATCCATGATCATCGGCGTGAAAGTCGTTTCAGAAAATCCACTCACGGCCGAGCGCAGAACAACAACGAAGGCCTATCTGACTTTTGTGGCGCTAGATGATTTGGGCAAACCGAGCGAAGTGCCTAAGCTTGTGCCGCAAACTCCAGATGAGACTCGTCGATTTGAAAATGCTCAGAAACGAGCGGAAGCGAAGAAGAAGCTCAAGTCGAAGCTCCGCTAGAAAAACAGCTTTCTATTGTTCACACGTAAAGGCACTCGGTCTTCGGGTTTGCTGTACGTTCCTGCGCGATAGCTTTTACGACTGGGATCCAGGCTGGCATCAATCTGATACTGCTGCATGGCCATGAACGGCTTCATCAAACTCTGCCACTCACCTCTCTCTTCTAGCCCGTGTTCAGTCAGGGCCTCCAAGAACTGCATAATGGATTCAATGGTGGAAAGACATAGAGGATCGGGCTGTTGCTTGATGTGAAACTGACTTTGTGCCGTCGGCGTAAACATCAGACGTGGTAGATGGTGGAGATTGGTAGAGAGCTTCAGCATTTTTTTAGCACAGGCCCATGTGCCATCAAGAAGTAGAATCACCAGCTGCCTGTCGCCTAAGGACTCAGGTAAGAACTCTCCCTTCGACACATTTTTGGCATGGTCGCCTGGGTAGAGTAACACAACATAGTTTTTAGGATCGGCCAGCAGTGCATTCACACGTTTATTTTCAGTAAAATTTTCTTCCCAGATAATTTCTGAATTGGGCAAACAGGCATGGGACAGCTTCCCTGTCGCCGCTTTCTCACGCTTGTATTCCATGGGATGCATCAACAACACAAAACGCGTACGTGTCGGCAATTTCACCAGATGCTCACATAAGCAGGCATTGGCCGGGCGATAGCAGCCGGGGCAAGTTCCTCTTCCAATGGGTGGTGGTGGTAAATCTTTTAGCATCGTCTTTTTATAAGTGAGGCCCCCATGCGGGGGCCTCGTGTGTGTGTCAGGTTTCTTCCGATGTCACTCGAAAAAAAGGGAAACCTGGTGCAGGGTTAGGAACAGCCGGTAGTGGCGCCACAGCTATCGCACTTCATACATGCGCCGTTTCGTAGCATGGTGAAGCTCTGACATTCTGGGCACGCTTCGCCTTCGTAGCCTTTCAATTTGGCATCTTGGCGTTTTTTCATCTGGCTCATAAGTCCGGCATCAGACTCACGAGTAAATACTTTTTCTACAGTCACTTGTCCATCGGGGTGATGTTTTTCATCCATCATCGCAAGCAACGGCTCTTCCCCACTGCTCTCACCACTAATGCGTCCCGGGCGAAGATCGTCAGGCTTGATATGAACCAAGTCATGGCGGCCCAAATACTTCATAGCGAGATCGCGGAAGACATAATCAATCACAGAGGTCGCCATTTTAATATTGTCATGGCCAACAACGACACCATTCGGCTCGAACTTGGTGAAGGTAAACGCCTCAACCAATTCTTCCAGTGGTACCCCGTACTGAAGTCCCAAGGAAATCGCGATGGAAAAGCAGTTCATCAGTGAGCGATAGGCCGCTCCTTCTTTATGCATATCGATGAAAATCTCACCCAATGTGCCGTCTTGGTAATCACCGGTGCGCAGGTAAATCTTGTGACCGCCGACATTGGCTTTCTGGGTGTAGCCGGTGCGTCGATTCGGGAGTGCGCGCTTTTCTGATACCTGCTTATAGATAATGCGTTCGACGACTTTTTGCGCCACTTGCTCAATCTTTTCTGTCTGAGAAAGATCACCGTAATCAAGACTCAGTTCTTCGAAGGCCTGGGCATTGAGGGGTTGCGAAAGCTTCGAGCCATCACGATACAAAGCATTCGCTTTTGTTCCGAGCTCCCATGAAAGCTTGTAAGCCGCGGCGACATCTTCCAGAGTGGCTTCGAAGGCCATATTGATGGTCTTAGAAATCGCTCCTGACAAGAAGGGCTGAGCGGCAGCCATCATGCGGATGTGACCTTCCGTCGAAATCAAGCGCTGACCAATGCGACCGCACTTATTGGCGCAATCAAATACCGGAAGATGTTCGTCTTTCAATCCAGGTGCACCTTCCACGGTCATGGTGCCACAGACGTAATCATTCAATGCACGGATATCTTTTTCTGCGAAACCCAATTCTTTCAGAAGATTAAAATCAGCGGCGGTGTACTTACTCTCCGCAATTTTCAGTGTCTCGCGAATAAACTCATCACCCAAAGCATGGCGATTGAAGGCAAAAGTCACATCAAAAGCGCTCAGCAAAGCCGACTCGACGATTTTAAGTTTCTCGTCTGTAAAACCTTTCGCCTTGAGACTGGCAGGATTAATGACGGGTGCGCCTTCCAGCGTTCCGTAGCCAACGGCGTAATTTATGATCGCTTCAATCTGCTTAGGTTTATAGCCCAAGGTCTTGAGACCGGTGGGCACTGACTGGTTGATGATTTTGAAATAACCACCACCGGCAAGTTTTTTGAATTTCACCATGGCAAAATCCGGCTCAATGCCCGTGGTATCGCAGTCCATCACGAGACCAATGGTTCCCGTCGGAGCAATCACTGTGGTCTGTGCATTTCTAAAGCCGTGTTTTTCGCCCAAAGTGAGAGCATCGTCCCAGGCTTTTTTCGCCGCTGCGGCGAGAGTCTTGTCCACGGTCTTCGTTTTTAAAGGCTGCGGCAAAACCGTAAGGCCCTCGTACCCTTTTTCATCATAGGCGGCGCGACGGTGATTACGAATCACGCGCAACATATCGAGACGATTATTTGCGTACGCAGGGAATGGGCCATGCTCTTTCGCCATGAGGGCAGAGGTCTTGTAGGCCACTCCACCCATAAGCGCGGTCACAGCCGCTGTGAACTGACGGCCGGTTTCTGAATCGTAGGCCAACCCCATTTGCATAAGTGTCGCGCCGATATTGGCATAACCAAGACCGAGTGTACGGTAA
>JBEIPE010000411.1:0-2151 GCA_040377215.1 Halobacteriovoraceae bacterium | reverse complement strand
TTGCCCGGCGGGCAGCGCAAGCGGACATGGATATGGTCTTGATGATTCGTTTGATGTTGGAGGCTGCGTAGGACTTTAATGTTTGAGGTGTAGTCACCAGTTGAGCGGGCGTACTTACAAAGAGCGTTCTTCAGTTTTGTATCGATGAAGATCCGTTGCACATCACCGTGGCGATGAAGCGTCTTCATGAGTTCCCAATTTCGTTCCAGATCAAAGTTCGGTGATACAGCATTGCCGACGACCATCGAAGGGGCATAGTACTGCTGAGCTGTCGGAATATGTTCTACTCCGTCGGCCTTGAAGAATTGAATATCTACATCGAGTCCGTTTTCGTGGGACGCGTGGCCATCAATCTCGCCGCCTTCGCGCGCGCTCATCTCTTCAACTTGCAGACGATCACGGTTGGGAAATTTTTCGTCCATGTCGCTGGCCGTTTCTACAATCATGTTCAGCAGAGGTCGCGTGGCGAAGATGTGATTCACATCGCGGTAGAGCTGCATGTAGCCGTCACCCTCGGCGGGGATGCAGCCACCGTTCTCCAAAGATCCATCGGTATAGAAACCCACCGCTCGTGTGGCGGCGGAAGCAGAGAAGGCGAAAAAAATGCTAAGGGCGAGGGTCCATTTCATCACGTCCCATTAAACCATGGATTCTCTCTCGCGGCAGCGTGAGCCACTCTTTCCAGACTTAAAGGGTCGGAAAAGGATTTAAACGCCAAGAAACGGATATTTTCTCTCTCCCAGATAATTTAAAGTAGCTAGATGAAAAAGACCCAAGACACCTTAATGATAGGGCTGGCCCGCTTGATTGAAGCGCGCTGCGAGGAAAGTCTGCCGCTTGCTCAGTTAGCGAAGCAAGTGGGGTTGAGCACCACTCATTTACAGAAGAGATTTAAGGCCCAGATCGGCGTGAGTCCGAAAGAGTTTCAAGAGGCCTGCCGGCTGAAGAAATTCAAAGCGGGATTGAGACATAAGAAATCCATCACAGAATCGGTTTATGATTCAGGCCATGGCTCCTCAAGCCGGATTTATGAGCGCCTTGATCAACGTGTGGGCATGACACCTAAGGAATACCAACGCAAAGGCGAAGGACTGACCATCTCTTTTGCCAGCGGAGTGACGCCGTTAGGACGAATCCTTATCGGCGCCACTGATCGTGGTATTTGTTTCATTCAATTCGGGGAGAGTGAAGAGCAACTGAGCGAGCTTTTAAAAGCAGAATTTCCAAAGGCGAGTTTTGAGGCGCTGAAGAAGTCAAATAAAGCTCTATTCAAAAGCTGGCTTAAAGCGCTGAACGATTATTTAGCAGGAACACTCGCGAAGCTAAATCTTCCATTAGATGTGCAAGGCACCGCCTTTCAGTTAGGCGTGTGGAAGTATTTGCAGAAAATTCCACGGGGTCAGGTTCTCTCCTACACGGAGCTCGCGGTTAAGCTCGGCAAGCCGAGTGCTGTCCGTGCCGTGGCCAGTGCCTGCGCAAAAAATCATATTGCGATAGTCATTCCTTGCCATCGCGTTTTACGAGGCTCAGGAGAGTTGGCGGGCTATCGGTGGGGATTGGAGCGAAAGAAAAAATTACTTGAAATAGAAAAGGGCCCCGCAAGGCCCTCTCAGAAAAACTAGTAACGAAGTTCGACACAACGAAGACCGCGCACCCGGCGACCGAAGCCCATGTCCTGGCGGCAACGATTCATCGGCGCTTCACAGCGAGCGGTACGAAAGCTGCGACGACCGTCGTAGCGACGCATGATACGTCCGCCACGATTCACTAAAGCGACTGAGCAGAAGATGCTGTCGTCGAGTTTGGCAAAATCAGAGTCGGACTCAAACTCAACCACCGCCACGTTACTTGTGCTGAGGTCTTCAGCGCGAGACGGGAAAGTAGCCAATGTAAAGATGGTCACAGCAAGAGCAAGAATAAGTTTCATAAAAGACTCCTTCGGTTTAAGTCAAAAATTAAAGTTGTTGAGAAGGTGTGATCACAATGTCGACGCGACGGTTTTGTGCACGGCCTTCGGCTGTTTTGTTAGAGGTCAGGGGTTTTGAAAAACCAAAGCCAGCGGTATCAAATCGCTTCCCGGCAAAAGATGTATCAGACTCAAAGAACTTGGCCACAGCATCGGCACGTTCTACAGAGAGTCTCTTGTTGGTT
>JBEIPE010000366.1:0-2621 GCA_040377215.1 Halobacteriovoraceae bacterium | reverse complement strand
CTCTAGTTTCTAATCCTCGCCATTAAAGAAAGGATTTTATGGAAGCCCTCTTGCTAGGTTTGTTGCTTGCTATCGTTGCCGCCGGAATTGCGTTCTGGATTAAGGGCAGCAAAAAAACTTTGCCGCCACCAAAGCCGACAGCAACTCCAACTGCACAAAAAATCCCTGAACCTGTTGTTGCAAAAGTTGAAGCTCCCGTTGGCCCGACGTGGGCGCAACGACTCTCAAACGGTCTCTCGCGCGCACGTCAAGATGTATGGGCCAAGCTCGCTCTCGCTCTGGGCTCTGATAATTCATCTTTTGATGCTGCTGAAGAAATTCTCTACACAGCAGATCTTCCTCCAGCTCTCGTCGGGGAACTCATTGAAGAGTTGCGTCGCCGTCGTGGTGACTTCAGCGATGAAGCCAGTCTCAAAGCCGTGCTCGCAGATTTCTTGAAAGCTAAACTCAATCCCGTTCAACAAAATGCTGTCGATCCACTGGCCAATAAATCGAAGCCACGCGTGATCATGATCGTTGGTGTGAACGGTGCAGGTAAAACGACTACAATTGGAAAACTCGCAGCGAAGTTGCAGTCCCAAGGGTCTCGAGTGCTCGTCGGTGCTTGCGATACGTTTCGTGCAGCGGCCGTTGATCAGTTGCAGGTGTGGTGTGATCGCGCAGGTGCAGACATTGTGCGTGCTAAAGATGGCGCTGATCCAAGTGGCGTGGCCTATGACACCGTCGCGCGCGCCATGAAAGAAGGACATGATTATTGTTTAGTCGACACCGCTGGCCGCCTTCATACGGCGACAGGTTTGATGGATGAGTTAGCAAAAACGAAGCGCGTCATGAGTAAGGTATCACCGGACTACCCGCATGAGGTGTGGTTGGTGATTGATGCCATCACGGGCCAGAACGCACTGAAGCAAGCACAAGAATTTCACAAGGCCTTAGGCCTCACGGGCCTCGTGTTCACCAAGTGCGACGGTTCAGCAAAAGCTGGAAGTGCCGTTGGGATCGTGCAACAGCTCCAAGTTCCCATCACTTATATTGGTGTGGGAGAGAGCGTTGATGACCTCCAGCCCTTCGTTGTGAACGAGTACGTTGAGGCTTTGGTAGGGCTTTCAAAGGCTTGATAATTACTGGGTTTCATTGACTTTTATGGGGGCAGAGCCTACCCTTAACTCTATGACTGATAGAGGTCAGGAAAATGAAGTAGAGATTCTCGGATGCCGCGTGAAAACGCGTCCTGAGGACGATGACCGAGAGATTGCACAAACCGTCATTGCACAGGTGCAAAACGAAGTGGCTGAGTTGCTTAAAGCACGCCCTTCCATGCGCCAAACTGATGTAGCGGTATTAGTCGCCTTAAAGATGGCGACAGAAAAAGTGAAGCTGGAGCAAGAGTTTAAAACGGCCGTATTGCGTTTGGAAGGTTCGGTAGAACAGGCCATGTCGCAGTTACAAAACCGCTCGTAATGAGCGTGAAAGAGACTCTAAGGAATGACATCAAGCACGTCCTACGTGGCTTGAGCACCGAAGAGATTAACCGTAAGTCTCATCTCCTCGAATCGCAGCTTCTGCAATATCTCGCCACTCTCGAAAACAATTTCCCCTTAACAGTCGTTGGCCTTTATCTTCCGTTGCGTGGGGAACCGCGTTGGGAGCTAAATCGATGGGCCGAGTTTCCTTGGCAGTTGGCGTACCCTTCGCCGACTGAAGGTGGGATGCACTTCCTGCTACCCACCAATCCATTGCCTAAAAAAGGGCATTGGGTGGGCGAAGGAAATGAGTGCGAGCCGGACGTGATCGTGGTGCCAGGTTTGGTGTTTACCAACGAAGGCTATCGGATCGGTCGTGGTGGTGGTTTTTATGATCGCTTATTAGCGAACTGGAAACCGAAAGCCGGCTGTGTGGGTGTTTGCTTTGAAGAACAATTGCGTGATGGGTTTGAACCTGAAGCGCATGATAAAAAAATGAATGTGATAATCACGGACTCTCGAGTGATTGAATGCAAAGGATAACTTTATGACAGAATCAATTATTTTCGCGGTGGTGGGGGTCCTTATCGGGGCCGTCGTCGCTTTCTTCGTTTTCAAATCAAAGAGCGCTCAAGCTGATAAGTCAGCCGCTGATGAAGGCGCAAGCTTGCTCGCTAAGGCCAAAGCTGAAGCCGAAGAGTTGCGCAAAAATGCTCGCAACGAAGCTAAGCAAGTTGTGCGTGAAGAGCGTCAGCAGCTTGAAGCGGATATGGAGCGCAAGAAGAAAGGCATCGCCGATCTTGAGCGCGGATTGACCAAGAAAGAAGTCGCTCTCGAGCAGAAGACTGAAGATTTGCAGAAACAAATCGAGCGCACCAAAGCCAAAGAAACTGAATTCGAAAGCAAAGCTGAAAAGCTTGATGGTGAATTTAAGAAAGTTCAAGAGAAGCAAGAAGAGCTTGCTGGTAAGCTCACGGCGATTTCTGGTTTGACCAAAGAAGAAGCCAAGAACCAATTGATCGCTTCAGTTGAACAAGAAGCGAAAGTTGAAGCTGCAAAGCTCATCATGCGCATCGAAGAAGAAGCCAAAGAAGAAGCTGAAAAACGCGCGAAGCGTGTTGTCGGCATCGCTATCCAGCGCTTTGCTGGCGAGTACGT
>JBEIPE010000219.1:0-5004 GCA_040377215.1 Halobacteriovoraceae bacterium | reverse complement strand
CTCGGCCACTGGCGTCGCTTTGATATTTATGTCTTCAATTCAAAGCGCGAAAAGGCTTTGAAGCTGACCCATCCGTTTCGTTGGTTTTTTCAGCGCCTCGAAGTCCATGATTCAAAAAACGAAATGATCGGTGCGATCCAACAGCGCTTTGCTTTCTTTCATAAATCATTTGATGTGGAAGATCCCCGTGGCAAAGTTCGCTACGAAGTGCGCTCGCCCATTTGGCGAATTTGGACCTTCACTTTCAGCAAACATGGCCGTGAAGTCGCGGAAGTACAAAAACGTTGGTCAGGAATTTTGTCAGAGATGTTTACCGACAAAGACAATTTCGTACTGTCTCTGCATGGCGAGAATCTAGATAGTGAGGACCGCCTATTGATTCTAGCGGCGGCCCTCTTTGTGGATCTACAATACTTTGAACGTAAGGCGCGCTAGGCCTTACGTAACTTCGCTACCGCCACGATTGTTTCAGCGGAAAGAACTTCTTTCCACTTGTTGGCACTTTCTTCTTGGCCCTTAAAGAACAAGAACGCGAAAGTTAAATTGGCGATCACGATCGAAGCTTTAATGGTGATGTCTAAGAAATCAAACGACACCAAAAACAGACACAGGTCCAGCAGCACCATCAAGCTGAAGAGATAGCCCATCGCTCGGTAAAAACCCACTCGACGTTCGAGACTTGGCAGTTGGCTGTTGATACCACTGGCCGTGACGAGGGCCTGGCAAGTGTCTTCACCAGCGCCATTTATGAGATCACCTTCTTTCATTTGCAAGTACGCCGCTGCGGAAGGAGGCAATTCCAATTCCGGCGCGTTGTCTGTTTCACCCACTTGAAACCAAGAGCGGAAGCGACGAGGGCCGGCGAAAAATTTTGAAGAAGAGTGGAGGAAGTAACCGAAGGCATACACCAACAAAGTCATCACAACGCCATAGAGCAACGCCTGCTGACCGGAGAGATCGAGTCTCTCTACGTAGTACGCGACGAGTGAATTGAAATTGGCGAAATCGCTCATGCCAAATTCACCACGAAAGACGTTGGTGTTGAGATCGACGAAGAAGACACCTGCGATGCCCGGGAGAATAATGATGGAAATGCTCAGACAAAGACGACGAAACCAGTGATCGATGATCTGAAAAGCGGTTGGCATTAAAGCTCCCTTAATAATTGTTATAAACAAATGGTAAGGGGCTTTCGGATTCCTGTCCTTAAGTAAAAACAAAAAAGCCTCCCCAAAAGGGAGGCTTCTTTGTAAAAAATTTCGAAACGTAACGAATTACGCTTTTGCTTTTCTCAAGCGAGCCGCTCTTCTCTTCTTTGATCCAACCTTGCGGCGACCTTTAGCGTGTTTGCGGCGGTGACGGCTTCCGTTAGCCATGTATTTGCTCCTTAAGAACTACCAATATTGAAGAGGCATCTTAGACGGGCCCGTTAGTCATCGCCAAGGGTTAGATGCAGTCTTTTTGAAAAACTCTGAATAAAATCGGCGAATAGTTTCCCACATTCTGGGGAAGTCCCTCGGCAAAGAACTGCCAAACCCGCTCTGAGGCCGGTCTTCCTTCTTGCACAAACAGGTGTTGAAACACTCTTGAGAGGAAGAAATGAGACGAGAGAGCGTTCTGTGTCTCGACTCCTGGCACGCTGCGCAAGCCTAAAGATCCGAGCGTATCGATACACGGCTCTTTCAAATAACGATTATGGGCGGAGATCGGGACTTCCGGCAGATTTGTTTCACGCCTTGCAGCGTTCATCTCCGCCCATGGCTCCTGGAAGCTTTCCACCATGATGTAGTAACCGCCGGGTTTGATCCACGCGGCGATATTCTCAAAAGCTGCCTTCTGCTCTTCCCAGGTCAGCAGATTCACCACAGAGCGCTCGGTGATCACGACATGAGCTTGTTGTTTGAAACTGGCACGTACGCGCATGTCTCCTTGCTCAATGCTCAGTCCGGGGAGCGTCCGTGTTTGCGCCACGGCGACGAGTTCTGGAACAAATTCAATCCCACGCAAATCAGCGCCTGCAAGTTCTTCCCACAGTGCCGCCAACAGGTAGCCGTTGCCACAGCCCACATCCAGTATCAAAGCTTGCTCAGGCGCCACCCCAAGCACGCGCAGGCAGTGCTGGGTTTGCGCTGTGATGAAGGCCGTCTCCCGTTCACGCACGACCTTGTCCTGCATGGACATCTGGCCCTGGAGACCCCAGCCTTTCGAGAGTTTGGCGTAATGATCCAGGATAATTTTGTCGCTCATCTAATCTCCTTACTGCGCGCACTGACGATAAAGCGTTCAGGTGCAGGATGGCCTTCGATGGTTTTGCGTGGATCGATCGGGTCCAGCGCACCAGCATAGCTCGGGCCTGGGCCCCATTCAGTAGGGCGTTGCTCTTCGACGCCATCCCAATGGGTGGAAAGCACTTTCACATCTGTGAAGCGTGCGCGCTCGAGCATGGTGGTCAGAGCATTGAGCGTCGGCAGGAACCACACATTGGGCATGCCAGCGTAACGATCTGGAGGGAGATACAACGTGGTCTGGGCACCTGGAACACCAATGGTTTCTAAAAACAGTGTGCCACCGGGAGTAAGTGATTCACGCAGATCAATCAACTGCATCACAGGATCGCGGTGATGGTAGAGGACACCCATGTGCAGAATCACATCAAAGGTTTTTTTCAAAGCGGGCAGTTCTTCTACGCCCAAAAGATAAAGTGCTTGTGCAGGATCAGGTTTAATTTTTTGCGTAAAGAGCCACTGCAGATAATTCATCTGACCGGGATCAAATCCGACGACCTGCTGGGCACCCGCTTGGCGCAACTGATTCATGTACCAGCCATTTCCACAGCCGACGTCGAGCACAAGTTTATCGCTTAGTTCGGGGAGATGTTTTTCGAGTCGCTGCCATTTCCGGCGGCAGTCCCATTCCGCATCGATATGGGTATCCAAAAATTCAAAGGGGCCTTTCTTCCAAGGGCGAAGGGCCCGCGCTGTCGCGTGGACACTTTGTGCGTCGGTAGGATTAAGCGCAGCTAAAGCTTGCAAGGCCTCTTCTTGGCGAGGGGCATGAAGCGCCTTGAGGCGTGTTTCGTGCAGAGCTAAAAGGTCGGTGGGGAGAGTGAACATTTGATTCACCATGCCGTTAAAAAAATCCGGTGGCAAGGCAGAATCATTCTTCAACGAAGGAGTTTTTATGTCGCATATGAAATTGGCCCATCCCTTGCCGGGTATTGCAGGTTTACTCGTCACTCGCCCGGATACGGCCGCTCCTCTGACCGATTTAGCTGAGATGCTTCTACGCAAATCGACACCGACGTTCTCCAGCGCGGATCGTGAGCTGGTGGCGTCCTACGTTTCTTACCTCAACGATTGCATCTTCTGTTCGGAGTCTCATGGCGCTGCCGCTAATCACTACGCAGATCAATCGGACTTCGCGCAAAAAGTGTGGAGTGACGCCGATAAGAATGCGCCTAGTGATCGCACCCGCGCACTTCTGGCGATTGCTAAAAAAGTGCAGTCGACAGATTTCAAAGTGGGCCAGGAGCTTGTACAAAAAGCCAAGGATCTCGGAGCGACAGAAAATGATGTGCACGACACCGTATTGATCGCAGCGGCGTTCTGTATGTACAACCGCTATGTGGATGGAATGGGAACGACCTGTGCGCCACGAGGGGATGCGAGCTACGCAGCGATGGGGAGAGATCTCGCGGTGGATGGCTACAAACGCAAACGCGTCTGAGCCATCCGGCGATTAAGCACTAAAGAAATTTGTAAGCGCAGATCTGGCTTGAATAAACACCACTGCGGCCTTGGACACCCGTGTAGAGGTCCAAAGAGCTAAAGCCTTCAAGGCGAGTCGCAGGCCACTGGCCGTTATTGTTGAATTCAAGATTCAACGAGCCCTTGCCGCCGACTTGGCCGTAAGAGTTGTAAAGCACTTGGCCTACGTCAGATTGGTTCATGATGTAGTAGCCGTTGTACTTGTAAGACACAGTTGAGCCATCAGCGAGAGTGATCGTCGCATCGCCACCGTCAACCGCAGTGAGTGAGATAGCAGCAAATTCCGGGCAGGCGACCATGGGGTGAGTATTCCAAGAAAGGGCCACGTCTGATTTGAATGGGCTCAAGTCTTGGGCCGGACGGTATTGCGCGTGGGCCACTCCAGCGAAAGCGATCAAAGCAACGGCAAGCGTTTTCATAAGGACTCCTTAGGGGTGTAGGTGGCGCAGATGTACCCCAAGGAGAGTCAAAAGGAATATTAAGATTTGGTAGGTATTACGATTTTACAGCGAGGAAGGTTGCAAACGGGCCCCAACGCAGCAACATCTCGACGGGACCGAAGCCCGCCTCACGTAACAGCTCGGTTTGTTGAGTCGGGGTGAGGGGGATTAAAACGTTTTCAAGGGCCTCACGCTTCTGAGAAATCTCGAGCTCTGAGTAGCCGTTATGGCCTTTGAAATCATAGTAAGTATCGGTCACTAAATCTTGCAGACCGGGCGCATCGGTTTGAATTTTTTCAGCGAGCAAGAGAACGCCACCGGGACGAAGTGAGGCATAAATTTTCTGAAGCAGCGGTAGACGCGCTTCCACAGGAAGAAACTGCAAGGTGTAGTTCATCACCACAGCACCACAAGGCAAGAAGGGCACTTGAGTGATATCCGCTTTTTCAATCTCAGCGTTCTTAAGACCGAAGGCCTTGAGTTTGAGGCGTGCTTTCTCCACCATGGGAGCCGAAGCATCAAGACCAATGAGTTGCAGATCAAGAGGCTTCAGGGCCTGCCCCAAAAGATAAAGCACAGTGCCCGTGGAGCAACCCAAATCATAAACCACATCGTGGGGCTTCAAGAGTCGTGAAAGCAAATCAACAGTGAGCTGTTGGTTCTCGCGGTAAAGCGGAACAGAGCGAGTGACCATGTCGTCAAAGACCTCGGCCACTTCAGCATTAAAGCTGAAGGGGGTGACGCGCTCAAAAGGCTGCGCGAAGTAACGGTCCTTTTTTGAGGCATCCATGAAAACT
>JBEIPE010000417.1:0-2046 GCA_040377215.1 Halobacteriovoraceae bacterium | reverse complement strand
TTGGGCATTGATCCAGGTGTACGCACAGGTTGCAAAGTCGTCATCATCGACGCCACCGGAAAATTCATGGGCGACCACGTGGTCTACCCGTTCGCTCCTAAAAATGACGTCAAAGGCTCAGCGCAGATTCTCACCAAGATGATCGATGCTTTCAAAATCGAGTACGTCTGTGTGGGCAGCGGCACCTATGGCCGCGAAACTCTCGCGTTCTTAGAAGAACATGTTCCTCAAGTCAAAAGCGGCGCCACTAAGGCCACGCTGATTTCTGAATCAGGCGCTTCCATTTACTCCGCATCGGACATTGCACGCGAAGAATTCCCGGACAAAGACGTTACCGTACGTGGCGCCATCTCCATCGCTCGTCGTTTCCAAGATCCTCTTGCTGAACTGGTGAAGATCGATGCGAAATCCATCGGCGTGGGCCAATACCAACACGACGTGAATCAAATCCAATTGAAGAACTCACTAGAAGGCGTGGTTGAATCCTGCGTGAACTTCGTAGGAGTGGACTTGAACACTGCTTCAGCTCCTTTGCTGGCGTTTGTATCGGGCATCGGCCCGACAGTCGCAAAAAACATTGTGGCTTACCGTCAGGAGAAAGGCGCGTTTCAATCACGCCAAGATCTTTTGAAAGTTCCGCGCTTCTCACAAAAAGTGTTCGAGCAGTGTGCCGGCTTCTTGCGCCTCTACACTTCTACCAATCCATTGGACGCGACCTTCATTCACCCAGAACGCTACGCCATCCTGGAAACCTGGGCCGCTAAGAAAGGCAAGGCGATTGCTGATTTGGTCAACGATCGCGAATTACAAAACGCACTTGAGAAAGACCCTGAGCTCAAAAAAGAAATCGGCGAAATGACTCTCACGGATATCGCCAAGAGCTTGCGCGCTCCGACCCAAGATCCACGGACTGTCTTTAAGAGCGTGGAGTTTGCCAAAGGCATCTCGGATCTCAAAGATCTCAAGATGGGAGAATGGTATCAAGGTGTGGTCACCAACATCACCATGTTCGGTGCCTTTGTTGATATCGGGATCAAAGAAAATGGTCTCCTTCACATCTCACAAATCTCAGACACCTTCGTTGAGAATGCCACCGACAAACTTAAGGTCGGCATGGAGCTCAAAGTGAAAGTCATCGGTGTGGATATGGAGCGTAAGCGCGTCTCTCTCTCGTGCAAAGCTGATGCGCGCCCCGAGGGTGTCACGTCTTCAAGTGGCGGGTCTCGCCCGATGCCGAAGATGCCGGCGCAGCCGGCCTTCAAGAACAACGCCTTTGCGGGGCTTTCAGGATTGAAGGTTAAGTAATTTTTTCACGACTCGACCTCTGACAACAATTTCCTCGTATCATATGCCGCCCAAGGCCGAGGAGATTGTTGTCATGAAACTTGCTCTCTTGTTTGTAGGACTTGTTTCTTCCCAGTTGAGCTGGGCCATGCCCTACCGCTGCCTCTCTGCTGAAACTCTTGATGGCAAGGCCATCGTCAATGCTAAGATCAATGCCAAACGTCTGGTCAATGGCTTCGAGCAGTACCTCATCGGTGTGACCCCCGCGACCGGTTTTCGTTTTAGCACCTACGGCTCAGGCCAAGTAGACGAAGCCTCCATAAGCCTTACATTGGTTGACGATCATTTTATCGTCGGCACGATCTTGGCCGAAGACAAAGGCGAAGACGGCATTCTGGAAGGTGAATTTAAGCACTCTAAACTTAAGCGTCGACCAGTGCCGGTACGCTGCTTTGATCTCACCAAACATTCTATCTGACTAAAAGACTCTTTTGCCCATCTTGGTCCGACGATCGGCCCGCACGATAATAAGTGCATGGCCCGCTCTAAGTCCCTCACTATCGTCAGCGATTCCAACCTCCCCTCAACGGGTGTGGATGAAAAACTCGCGCGCCAATTCAAAGAGGCCCGTGAGCGCGGTATTCACATCGAGGACTTCTTCAACGACTTCCTCGAACGCTTCCTCTCACTAGATACTCGCCGCGCCTACCAAGGCGACCTCGACGCTTTTTTTGCCTTTCTCAAAAGTGGCGGTGAGCTGCT
>JBEIPE010000017.1:0-20769 GCA_040377215.1 Halobacteriovoraceae bacterium | reverse complement strand
TGACGTGCTTTCTTACAACATCTAGCGGGGTCAATGCCTCAATCCACCACTTATTTAGTCAATTAAAAGCATGATTACGCAATGAGTCCGACGCCTATTAAGGACTTATCTATCAGGTCATCGACACTAAGAATTGGAGCGAGCGGATGAATTGCGCGACAATGACTGCAATTCAAAACAAAGGAGGCCCCATGGCCAAGACAAAATCAAAAATCAACATCGGCATCAACGACAAAGAGAGAAAAGAAATCGCAGCAGGTCTCTCTCGTCTGCTTGCTGATAGCTACACTCTCTATTTGATGACTCATAATTTTCACTGGAACGTTACGGGCCCGATGTTCAATACACTGCACTTGATGTTTGAAGCCCAGTACACAGAACTCGCTCTCGCCGTCGACGTGATTGCTGAGCGTATCCGCGCTCTCGGTGAGCCAGCACCCGGCACCTACGCTGAATTCGTGGCGCTCTCTTCTATTAAAGAAGTGAAAGGCCAACCAAGTGCCAGCAAGATGATTGAACACCTCGTAGCGGGCCAGGAAGCCGTGACACGCACTGCTCGCTCACTCTTTCCTCTCGTCGACAAAGCCTCTGACGAGCCGAGCGCCGACTTGCTTACTCAACGTATGCAGTTGCACGAAAAAAATGCCTGGATGTTGCGCAGTCTGCTCGAGTAATTCTTCGTTTTTTGTTTGCTTCAGGAGGCCCAGGTCAATCACGAAGGCCTGCTCCTGAAGCGAATTTATTGGCGTTAAAATCTTAAGATAAAATCAAAAAAATCCGCTCATCCCTAAGAGAAAATCACCGAAACGCCCTCACCTGTCTTTGGAGGTTTTGTGATGATTCTCTACACCCTTTCTAATGCAACTTTCACCTTGGATGTCTACGAAGACAAAGTGGTGTTCCATCCAAAGTTGTGGAAAGGAATTCTCTCCAAGGAGTGGGATCGCAGCCAAACGATTACCTACTCGCAACTTCAGCGCGTGGAACTGCACAAAAAACTTTGGCCCCAAGGCCATCAGCTGTGCTTTCACACCAGTGATCGCACCATCGTGTTCAGCTTCCGCAATATCTATCCCTTTTATGAAAGATTACTCATCTATCTCGAGCGTCAGGTGATCCGTTACTACAATCACCCTGAGGGTCTTCCTCCCTCTGTCAAGACGGTGCCAGATCTGTTGGAGGAGCGTAAGCAGTCGCGATCACGCTCCTCCACCCTGGCCGCATAGGTAAATAGCCTATTCCCAGATGCTGACGGAAAGGGTTAAGCTTTTTTTCTGAATCCATTCAAAGGATAGAGAAATGAAAGCCCATACCCTTATGTTGGTTCTGCTTCTGACATCGCTCACGGCCTGCGGCCAATCTAATAACGGCAGCTCAGGTGCTGAACGCATTCCTCGTCCTTCTATTCCAGATCAAGAGCAGGACGAAACTCCTGACGCTCCTCCGACCACTCCTCCGCGCGTACGCCCGGAAGAGCTCGCTGAGATCGCAGAGCTTAAACCGACCATGTACTACGTGGCGCAGGAAGAGAAAGTGAACTGTCGCGGCCGCTACCGCAGCGTGGATTATGTCGGTACCGAAAAATCAAATATTCTCGATCCTGAAGGCCGCACCATCGCGACCGTCTGCACGCGCTTCCTCAAAACTCTTGATATGGAAGGCACGGGCATTTTGAAAGACCGGGGCGCTGGTAAAGTCACTGTGAACTACGCTACACGTATCAACGGCCAGATTCGCTACCACGCCGTCAAAAAATGCGTTTATGGCGAAGGCGTTCGCAGAGATCTCTGCTTGCTCCCTTACCACACCATCGCCTCTGACAATAAAGTGCACAAAATTGATGAGATCATCTACATCCCACGCGCCGAGGGCATTGAACTGCCCGACGGCACTCTTCACGAAGGCTATTTCATCGTCCGTGACACCGGCGGTGCCTTCGATGGGATCGGCGCTCAACGGATCGACCTCTTCACCGGCCTTGATCCTGACAATAACAATGCCTTCTTCAATGCGGGCTTCAATCACAACACGCCCATGGAAGCCTTCAAAGTGAGAGGCGAATCTGCCGAGATCATCAAGAAGCGTCTCCAAGAGCGCTTTGGCGAGATCTATTGAAAGCGCTGCTCCTTCTTATCGCCCTGATAAGTGTTCCGGCCCGGGCCGATATCGCGGTCATCACTTACAATATGGCGCAGCTGGAAAGGATGTGGATCGATTTCGTTCCCTGCACCGCTGAGCGCCTTCCCTTGCAAGTGGCCGGTCTTCTCACCTCACGTGAGGCGCTCATTTATACAGAGCCACGCTTTGTGCTCTTGCTTCAGGAAGTCTTTAAGACGGCCGCTTACGATCGTCTGAAAGAAGCGACCAAAAAGCTGGGCTTCCGCATGTTGCCGGCCACAGCTGATGAGGCGAAAGAAAACGGTCTTGTTACTATCACCAATCTCCCAGTCCTCGAATCACGCTTTGTTCCCTTCACGCAGGACAATTTTGCGCAAAAGGGCATTCTCTATACACTGCTAGGTGTGGGTCGCGGCTATAAGCTCGCTGTTGCCAACGTTCACACCGTGTTCAGCAACACGTCTGTGCTCAATGAAACGCACATTAAGCAGTTTCAAGAAATCGGAAAATTCGTCACAGACAATCGCCAGAAGTATGTTCCTTTCATTGTCGGTGGTGATTTTAATGCCGGCCCAGACATGAAATACGCCACTGAGTTCTATCCTATGGCCCAGACCATTTGGCACCGAGGACTGATGCCGGTGATGACGGAACAAAAAATGAGATGGGTCGATTATGTCGGATTCACTTGGGATAATACCAACCCGCTGATCCAGTTTCCTGCTCCCATCATCAAAATGATGAATTACTGGGAACAGGGGTCTACGAAATGGGAATTGAGTGACTCAAAGATGGACCACATCTTTATTACCGATGGCATGGAAGTAAAGAGTTCACGCCTGGTGATGAAAGATCCGGTCATCCTTGATTGCCCGGGGCGCACCGATGAAAAACGTTATGGAACTTTGAGCGATCATTACGGACTCATGGTCCAATTCAAAGTGAATCAGTAACTCTCAACCTGTCTCAGGCCACCATAAATGTCCTTCCGGGCGGTAAGAACTTTCTCGGCACGACGTAGACTTCGATGCCATGACAAACCGCAAGTTCAGCAAAATCGTCGAGAAGATCGTCATCCTCGGTGTCCCGCTGCCCCTTACTCAGCGACATCTTCCCTGTCTCCTGGTCAAACTTTCCAAACTGAAGATCCTCAAGCGACACAACTAGTTTAGAGATCGTTTTCTTCACAATGTGCGCAGCTAGGCCTTCGAGATCTGCTACCGCTTTAAGAGTGCACTGACTTACCACCGCGTGAAGATGGCCATGGACCTGTGTGCTGAGTTCCTCCTCCAGGGCGGCCTGCACGAGGTTCACTGAACGATCTTCGACAGCGGCGAGGCCCATGTCCGGAAGAATCTTCACGGGCAGGTTCAAGCGACTCCAGTAGTTGTCGTTGCGAAGGATTGGATCGTTCGGACAGTCGATCGCCAGGAAGCGGATACTTTCTTTGAGGTGACTTCTCACTTCGGCCTCTAGGTAGGCCAAAAAATCTCGGATGTCCTTGCGGGATATCTTCTCAAGCCACTCCCCGTCGTTGGCAAACTTCGCGGGGACGAAGGTGTCGATGTGCTCCGATGTTAGGGAGCTGACTCGATGAAGTGTGCACCCTCCACGCTGGAACGTGAGCAGCAACGCCTCGCCATTCAAGAGTGACGATGCCATAAGGGGCTTCACGTGGAAACTCTTGGCGACGACCACTCGCGGCTCCATCGCCAACGCGAGTGGCACAAAGGTCGTCATTCCTGCCGCATGATAGATGGCCAGTGTCCTGGCCCCGTCTTTTTTCCAGGCTTCCCAGTCCGGGTGCTCGATTGATATTTTCGCCAACCCTTCTCTTTCTAGAATGAGATTTGCAGAACGAACCAAGCCGTTAAAAATCGATGCGGAGGGCAGATATGTCCCCCGGATCGGAACAAACAATGACACGAGCGGAACACGTTCATACTGCGTACCAAGCATTGACTTGATTTTTTCGAGGGGCACCATCAGTTTCATCGCAGATCCTTTAATTATTGTTTTGTAAAACGATTGCTAGTTCGATCGATTGAAGATGTCGTAGCGCAAGGCTGCCTCATCTAAAACAGGACCGATGGCCGCGGGTCGATAGTCGAGTCGGTTGCGTTCCGCGATGTTACTCGCACAAGAGGTCGTGAGCAGAACGAGTACAATAATGAGTATCGAATACATAAAAATCTCCTCTAAGGTGGTCTTGTCCTCTAAGCTCCGTCCGGGCGAAAGCCGTGCTGACGAATCGGAGCACAGTAAGTGTGGACTACTCCCCACGTGATTATTATCGACGGAGATGGTGGGCGAAAAAATTTCATAAAAAGAAATTCTTCGATCATGAAAAAGAACACAGCGCGAATTCGCCAAAAACAAATTCAAGCATTCGCAAAAACGAATCATCTGGCGCCAACACGACACCACTATCGTAACTAAAACATACATTCGATTTTTTGTTTGACGACGGAATCGCGCTGCTCGAATCTCCACGAAGACACACCACTTCGTATCCTAAGGAGAACTTCGTGAAGGTTTTTTTCGTGCTCACTGCTCTGATGCTATCGATCGCTGCCAATGCAAACCCAACGCCCACATCGCCCTGGGGCATGAACTACTTTTCTTTCTGGGAAGGTAACGATTTAAACGACGGAAAAACAGCGAAGAACGAACTCGGCAATCGCCTCGACGACGGGCTCCAGCTCTTCAACTTGATCTCCACAACCTACAAGCTAACTGACAGATACTCTCTCGATCTCCAGACCCGCCTCGAGCACATTCCCATCACCTACAACGGCGATACGAAGCGAGGCAATCCCACACGCCCCTCGTGGCGCTTTCAAGGATTAAGAATCGGAATTTCAGGTAAGCTTGCAGCTGGGGAACGTTGGAGCCTACGGGGTGCGTTCAATACAGACATCCCAGAATTAAATGGTCGGGATGCTCGCTTACGGACCACGATCTTCAATCCTGGGCTCTTCACTGGCCTCAACTACCAGTTCAATGATCGCTGGTCTCTTTACGCGATCCTCTCTCCACGGGTGTTCTTCTATACTGACAACGACGCCGCTGAGCCGGAGTGGATCGCAGCAGGTCGGGACCCGGGTGAGAAACCTCGCCTGATCCTCGCCGCGTCTCCATCTATCAACTACGCCATCAACGACAAGACAGGCATCCGCGGCGGGCTCGATCTATCCTTCCGCCAGTTCGTCGAAAGTGATCCGACCTACCTCAAGCGGTGGCCAACGTCAGCCTCGGTCGGACCAACGTTCGTGCTCTCGAAGCACATGACGATTTTCCCGTACGTGCAGGCCTGGCCCTTCGACGGAAAAAAACTCACGATGGAAACGACGTCCTACGGGGCATGGATCAACGGGGTGATTTTTTAGCCCCGTCTAGTGACGATCAAAGTTACCAATGAAGCCGCGGTGAGCCTCTTCGGTGTGCTCTTCTGCTGAAGCGACGTCGCGCTTAGACACGGTCGTCGAGCAGCCGCCTAGAAAGGCAAGTACGGCGAGTAGTAGGAATGGCTTAATCATATTGATTCTCCTTTAAGACCTAGGCCGGAATGTAATCACCCGTCCTAGGCATCTTATCGGAGAGGCCAAAACCGCACTTGAATCCATCGCTTTTATGAAAGTATCAGCAGAAATTACGGACTAAATGATTTTGAACTCGCTGCTGAGCCCTTCCAGGAGGGGGTCTTTGAGAAGCTTCTTCGGAACGCCCAACAGGTAGCGCTGAACCAGATTTGTTCGTCCGACGAGCTGGAGGCGCCCAACCCTGACCCAGGACTTCACGGTCGTTTCCCCGAGCGCGATCGCTCCCATTCCCTGAGCGCCCAATTCTTTGACGAGCGCCGTATCCGGAACTTCACACACAATCTTTGGAGTCAGCGAATTCATGGCGAAGTATCCATCGAGCTGGGTCCGAAGCGGATGCCCGAGGGTCGGAAGCACAAGGTCCGCGTTGTTGAGACACTTGGGGAAGCTTTCTTTTTCGGGGATTCTCGTGTTTTTCTTCCAGAACGCAATTCGCTCCGCCCCCACTGGAAGATAGACCATCGGTGCGTTCGTAGAAAATTCGTGGTCCGTTACGACCAGATCAAGGCTTCCATCGCCGAGGCCCGCTACAAGTTCCTCGACCACTCCTTCGCGCACAATCAGTTTTGCCTTGGTAATTTTTTTTAGGCGCATCATGGTGAACGCAAGAATGGCCTTTGGAACGCCCTCAAGAGCGCCTAGCGATACCTGGCGCTGCTCGGCCAGCTCTCCTCTCTCGATGACACGGAGGAGCTCGTCACCGCGAGAGAAGATGTCGCGGGCGTAGCGCATGACGACGTGTCCCCGCTCCGTAAGAACGAGCTTACGATTACGACGATCAAAAAGACGGCCAACCTGGTCTTCCAGGGCCCCAAGCTGAACGCTGAGGGTTGGCTGGCCAAGACGCAGCACTTTTGATGCCTGACTGATTGACCCTGTTTCGGCTATTTTTAAAAAATAATAGAGATGGTGATAATTCAGCCAACTCATCCTAAGCTACAGTCCACGCGGTGAGCGATTCGTGGCCCGCTCGATGGGGTCCAGCGCTCGGGAGTTCTCGACCTGGGTGTCGACGTGAGCACAACCAACGAACAATGCGAGTAGAAAGAATAGTTTCATAAGATACCTCTTCCAATCACTATATTCGACATTGAGCACATGCCCGAAATTCATTAAAGCGAATGTTTCGTTTACTTTTATCAAATCATCGTTTTTTACAAAGCATGAGATAAGACAAAGCATCGAAGCCATTCACGAATGAGGTCCCATGAAACTTGTATCTATACTTTCACTGCTTCTTGCAGCCACAAGCATCTTTGCACAAGAGACGCCACAGTCGAAGCAAACCGTCGACATGACATGGGCAGAAACCGTGAAGAAAAAACTCCGAGTCAATTACTTCTCTGAGTATCTCGGCCCGGGGTTTGACAGTCGGGACGGCAACATCCCAGACGTTGATGCGAAAGGAAACGCCGTAGATAATCCAGAACCGGCCCAACTCTGGAATCAGGTTTCGATCGGCTGGCACGTCACGGACAACTGGCGCCTCATCTTCAACCCACGCTTCACTCTTCAAATTGGCAATACGGACGATCTCCCCAGCGACGACGGACGCCTACGCACCGAAGATTTCTTGATGGGCTTCCAAGGTACGCTCTGGAGCAGTGGTCCGTGGTCCGTCTGGATCCGGCCTGCGTATAGGCTCCCCACTTCTAGGGCCACACGAGATGCGAATTGGCGTGGTCAAGCTGAGTGGCTGCACATTATTGATCGTGCACCAGGTACAGATACAAAGTGGGGCGTTGGAATGTGGACGATGGCACGCGCTTATGTTCCGAGCGACGACACCACAAATGAACGCTGGCGCCTCTACAACGCTCCTTATGTGACCTACACAATTAACGACAAATGGCGTGCAGAGGTTTTCTATGAAAACGAGATCCAGCACAACGAAGTCCGTGGCAAACGTGCTTATAATTATGCACGCACCACGCTCCAATCAGGCATGACCGGCTTCACGTACACTATCAACCCTTCCTTCTCGGTTTTCCCGTTCATCCGTCATTACACGGTCAGGAAGTTTGACCCGTCTACGATGGGGATCGGAGCGTGGATCATCGCGGCTCTTTTCTAGATCTTCTCGGTCTCTGCAAAGAAGTTCAACGGCTGACGTACATCGACCACACCGCCACCCTTCGGTTTTGGGAACTCGATGATACGAAGAACGTTCGCCATGCAGTTCGTTCCTTTGTTAGAGAAACGAGCGTCTTTCGCTTTGATATCAGCGCGTGAGACGCGGCCATCCGGAGAAATCTGGAAGTCCAAATCAATAACGCCTTTGATGTCTTTCGACGCCGCCATCAACTCCTGCTGATAGCAGTGACGGAACTGTGGCAAGTACTCCTGCAAGATCTTGCGCAAGAGTTCTGGGTCCATGGAACCCAAGACCACTGTTTTTGGCTCGAGATACGAGTGATCGAAGCCTTTCTTCGACACGAGGCCTTTGGCACCCGTAGAAGCAGAACCCGAACCAGCTGCATCAGAGCCAAGTTTGCCTACACCCATGGCCGAGCCTGCACCGGTGGCACTGCCACCCAAGGCCGACGTTGAAGCGCCAATGCCTTTCGAGGTCGCGGCTGGAGATCGTCCAGCGCCTGCTGCATCAGCTGGTGAGGCATCGGAAACAACCGAGTCTACACTCACGCTGGATGAGAACTTATACGCTTTCGGTTTCGATGGGGCCGCTGCAGCGGTCTCTTGCGTCACTTGAGAAGCGGCCGCTGGAGCACTGGCCGCTGCCATCTGTGGTTTTGTCTTCGGTTGGTCTGTCGACTTGGTTCCGGTGTTCTCCGTTTTCGAAGTCACTTCCGTCGCCGAGATTTCTGCTTTCGCATCGCCATCGGTCTGCTTCACAGCTTTATAGACGATGGTCATCTGCTTCACTTCTTCTGGCTTCATTTCCGGCACACCAATCAAGAGCAAGAGCAAGAAAGGAACGAACACACCCGCGGTGACACGAATCGCTTCTTTGTAGAACTGACGGTCACGCCACAAGAATGGCAAAGGGCGAACTTTAAAGCTCTGCTCAACCATCCGCAAAGAAATCTGGTGGACGCCGTAAGTGAGGAAGATGGCCTGACGACCAAGTTCGCCGTCACCATTGAGCGTAAAGCCTTCAGGTGTACGCACATTCCAACGGCCCTTACTGTGCTCCACAATCGTGGCGTCAGCCGTGATACCCGGGAACCAGATCTTACCCTTCTCTGCCACTGGCGAAAGAATGAGATCATTCTCTTTGAGATCAATAAAGTGGATGTCCACCACGTTGCCCGATGAGTACACGATGATTTCCATCTTCGTGTCAGCTTTATCCTGAACCAAATCCAAAGGCTCAGTGCCAGACTCAAGGGCCTCACCTTCCACTCCACCATTGAGGTAGAACGGAGGGCGAGTGATTAATTCCACACTCTCAGTATCAATCTTCAGATCGCAGTACTCTTGATCAATCAAAGTCATGCCCGCGCGCTCAGGCACGTAGACACTTTGCGACTCAGCGACGGCTTCGACGAGCACAGGAACTTCTGCCTCTGCGTCTAAGAAGACACCAGCTGATTCAAATGATTCGAGATTAAAAGCGAGATCTGCGATGGTGAGCGTGTCCCCCGGGAACAGCTCGGCTTCACGCACACGTTTGCCGTTGACGAAAATACCGTTCGTACTCGCAAGGTCGAGTACTTTAACAGACTCACCGACTACCATCAGGTAGCAGTGCTGAGGAGAGATTCCACGCGAACCGAGAACGACATCACAGCGCTTGTCCGAACCAACCAAAACTTTTGATCGATCCAGTACGAGGGCCTCTCCCACCCGTGCATCCATTGCAGCGAGGCGGAAGAATGTCCTATGTGGACTTCGACTCATTTATTTTTCGCCTCCAATGCCGCAATTTGCTGCTGAGCTTCGCGCTTCAAACGCTCACTCAATTGCGCAGGAACTTTCAAACCCGTTGTTTGCAAACTTTTCAAAAGACCTTCGGCTTCATGCGGACGCCCTTCCCACAAATGCCACTGAGCAAGAGTGAGGGCGAAGTCTTCACGGGAGTGAAACTTCGCTGGGATCAACGCCAAGAACGGAGTCGCTGACTTCGAGCTCCCGCTTTGCATATGCGCGAGACCTTTGAGATGCAAAATCTCTGGGTCTTGGCTCTTATCAAACGGAGCTTTGCTTAAAACTTTAAGAGCTTCTGTGTTCAAGTTCTGGCCCACGTAAATTTGAGCGAGGTTGAACGCCGGAGTAATGAACTGAGGAGCGAGCACGTGAGCTTCAGTGAACAGGTCGTAGGCGCGTGACACGCGGCCTTGACGAAGATAAATCACCGCGAGGTTGTTTTTCACCATGGCGTTTTCTTCTTTCGTCTTCGAGAGCTCTTGCGCCATCCCGAGGAAGAAACGAGCTTCGCGCAGTTCACTATGCCAAGCGAGACAGTTCCCTACCCAATTCCAGTAGCGTGCGGTCTTGGCCCCTTTGGCATATTCCGCGCGGGCCTTTTGAGTGAAGGTTTCCAGGTCGCCCTGGTAACAGCCACGCAGCCATTCCGCCTCGACGTTTTCTTTACCCGACACTCGCCAAAGGCTTTCGCCTTTGAAAAGTGCTGAGTCTTGATCCACCAAAAGCTTTTGGTGAGGATTTGAAGCGCAGGCACCTAGAAGTGCGGCGAGAGAGACTAAGAGTAGGTTCTTCATTTGCGCTCTCCTGGGATCTGATCCATGGCACTGGTCGACAAGACGGGCTGAACAGGAGATGCGAAGGTCACATCACCAGACGGGCGACGAGTGGCTTTTTTGAAGTCCACCACTTTCGTTTGGAAGACCTTGGCGATCTTATGCATTTCACCTTGGAACGAAACGATGAACTCCGGCTCCTCGCCCACTGGGTTCAGCGCTTGAATCATGTCAGCGACCTGAGCGTAGAAGCCCTGGAGCTGTTGATTGGTTTGCTCACGAACCTTGCCGTGCTCACTGGCCAAGAGTGGCTTCACTTCTTCACCCACTTTTTTGATCTCGAGCAAGAAGCCTTCGAGGCGTGCGTTGAAGCCATCACCGTCAAATGCTTTTTCTTTCTCGATCAAGACCGTTTTAAGCAGGCTTTCACGGCGAGTCTGGAACTTCTCTTGCTCTTTGAATTCATCCATCAAAGCGGCCACTTTTGGGTGGTCTTTGAGTTGAGTGAGTTCTTTGCGCAGAGTACGTTGAGAGATCTCAGGTTGATCCCAGTAGAGATCCAGCAAGTAAGTCACGTAGTCATTCTTATCCAAACGCTTCTTGTTGTTGTCCCAGAAAGACGTAAGGCGAGAGATGTCGTTGTGGTCCCAGTAGTACCAAAGGATCTGACCGGCGACCTTGCTCTCCATCTCTGTTGAAGAAGCACAGCCTGCAAAGTCGCGGTACTGACCGCTCACCATGCTGTCGTCAGCAAGGACTAAATGGAAGCCCGTCGAGAGTTCCCACAAACGGTCTTGCTTTTTCGATTTGAAACCACAAGATTTTTTGAGAATCGCGTCGGTCATACGAACGGCGCCGCGGAACTCACGCATGTACGCCATGCGCTCCACCATCGCCGTCAAGTGTGCAGTTTTCTCATCCAATTCTTTTTTGTCGAGCAACTCCAGGGACTTTTCCATCCATGGGATGGCGGCCACTGGCTGCGCCAAATCAAGTTCAAGATCCGCCGCTTGGATACCAGCGAGAGCGCGAACTTTGTTTGGGTAGATGGTGGTCTTGTAAACGTCTTCGAAGGTTTTCAAAGCTTCACGCAACTGGCCCTTGGCCACTTGGTCCTGAGCAGTCACGAAGAGGATTTGTCCCAAGATGATCTCGGTTTGTTCGATAGTTTTCCCATCAAACTTCAAGAAGCCCTTCTTGAATTCGCCGATCCAGTGAGTGATCTTCAAGACTTCTTTTGACTTGATGAAATCATCCATCAAACCTTTCATAAGCTCTTGCTGTTGCGTCAAATCACCCGAGTAGTTCTTGTGGTAGCGCTCGAGGGCACTAACCGCTTGCTCATCACGTTTGTCTTCACGGTGAAGCAAGAAGAGTTTTGGGTAGAGTTTGTGGCTCATGTCATCTTTCGGGAAGATGTCGACGTGATTCTCGTACGTATAGACGAGCAAAGCACGCTGCGGGTCCTTGGCCAACACTTCTTCGCCGGTCAAGGCCAAAAGTGAGTTCAAGATTTTGCGCTGACGAGCGAGCTCTGGCTTAGGATGTTTCTTCGAGTCTTCGAGGGCCAAACGGTAGGCCTTCGCGGCGTTGTCGTATTGGTTGACCGCGTAGTAGGTCTCACCAATGAAGTAAGCGTATTCGTCTTTTTTGTCTGCATCGAGTTCGCGCAGAAGATTGAAGTACGCGACGGTCCGATTCAAATCGCGCGAAGCGAATTCATCGCCACCCTTCTTCACGTCTTTTGCCACTTGAAGTTGCAAGAAGCCGGCAACACTGCGGACTTTCTCTACGCCGTCTTCTTTCGCCTTCACAAGTTTCAGCTCTGGTTTGAGAGCATCTTTCTTATGAAGATCAAGAAGCTTGGCCGAAATCTTCAAGTGATCATCGTAGCGCTTGTAGGTACGGTAGAAATCAAGTTCGTAAAGCACGAGGTCTTCTTGGTGCTGCTCAAGACCACGTGAACCGATCAAGTCCTGCATGGTGCGAAGAATCGTTTCTGTCTCTTTGCCATGGCCCTTATCAGCGGCACGCTTCGCAAGGGACAAAAGATACACCATCGGATCGTTTTCATTCTTAACGTAAAACTCGCGACCGTCTTCGATACGGTTAGCGAAAACGAAGAATGGGGCCAAGTGTTGAAGCACCTGCTCACGGATGTCCACATAACGTGAGTCTTTGCTCAAACGGTAGGCTTCTTTCAACTGAGTGATGGCTTCATCGTTACGATTAGTTTTTACATAACACCAGCCCAAGTTGAGCAAGTGCTTTGGCTTCCAGTCATCGGTATCGCTCTTCACGACTTTCTCGTAATAGCGAATCGCTTCTGGGAATTTCTTTTCGTTATAGTAGAAGTCCGCCATGGACGTCTCAGCGTGGTGGCGCAAGGGTGTGCCTTCACGGATGAGTTTCAAGGCCTCCAGCATGTACGGCTCGGTACGCTTGTCACGGCCATAGTCACGAGAGTTCAAACCCAAGGTGTAGTACATCGCTCCACGACGGGGCGACTCTGGGTACATCTTAAGGAGCTTTTCGCCGTAAGCGCGCACTTCGTTGTACTGGCGCAACGACTCAGCAAAGTAAGCATCTTTGCCCATGTGCTTGCGGCCATCTTTGGCTTCGAGGAAGGCCTTGTTTTCGCGCTCAAGCACGAGCTTCAAGCGCTCAGAGTAAAGCTCAAGCAAACGGTAATGAACTTCATCACCCTGCTTGCGAGCTTTTTCGAGCATTTCTGTTTCTGTTTTTACGAGCTTCATCAACTCTTCCCAGCGCGCATCCATCTTTTGGGCGTAGACCCCCGTGGGAAGTGTCGCTAGAAGCAGGATGGCTACCTTTGATTGAAACTTCATCTTAGTGTTCTCCCCGCACGATAAATTTGAACTGCGTGAAGCCCACCTTGGCCGAAGAAGCCATGATCTTTTCGATCTGCTGGTAGTCAGTACCACGGTCAAAAACTAAATTTATTAAGGCCCCTGCTTCAGATTTCTGTTCTTTCTCAGGAAGCAACTTGTGGCGCTCGGAGAGCGCCGTTTCTAGCGCGGCCAAGGCCGGAGCCTCGCCTGCTGGCATACGACTGATCTCTTGCATATCAAGGTAAATGGTCTGCTCTCCATTGAGTTGGATAACCGGCGCGTAGTGCGTGATGTGGGTGGATTCCGAATCCGCCATCTCTACACCTTTTACCAGATCGAGCTGCAAGTCAGAGGCGTTGTAGTTCATCAAAAGGAACACCAACATAATAACCAAGATATCCAACAACGATGTGATATCAACTTCGAGCGGTTCCGGTTTGCGGCGATTGTTAAATCTTTTCTTCACATCGCCCCCTTTCCGTCGAAGACGATCTCTTCGAACATCTTGGCGCCCTTGTTCTCTTTGGCGTGATCGATGACTTTCACCAGGCGGTGAAATGGAACTTTCCCCTGTGGACGCAACTGAGCGACGCGCTCATCGGGATGCTTGGCCTTAAGACCTGCGAGCGTTGAACGAAGTTTGTCCCAGTCGTTATCACCGAAGGCGCCGACTTTCTCGCTGGCGATCCCACGACGAACCACGACTTCTGTGGCGTGGACTTCAATGACAAGGTTCAATGGATCTTTCTTCATTTTATCTTCGCGCATCTCACGAACCATAGGTACGCTCGAGCCGATTTCATAGACGTTGACGAACTGAGCGCTCATCAACAAGAAGAAGATGAAAATGAAAACCGCGTCCATAATGGGCACGAGATTAATCTTCTCGGGTTTTTTCATAACATGGCGTTTGCGCATACGTACCTCTTCGCCGTTTTAAAATGTCCGAACGCTAACTTAAGCGGCGTCTTGGTCGTGGGTGTTCTTGTAAGCTTTTTTAGTGCCCAAAAGATCCACCAACTTCACCGAATTCTCTTCGATCTCTTTAATCATGCGCTCACCCTTCGCTTGCAAGTAAGCATGGATCATCATCAAGCTAATTGCCGACAACAAACCGAGAGCGGTGGTGTTCATCGCTACCGAAATACCCATGGCGAGGAGTTTGGCTTTCTCAGCTGCCTGAGCGTTCGCTACCGCACCGAAAGATTGAATCAAACCTTGGATGGTACCCAAAAGACCAAACAAGGTAGAAACGTTGGCCATCAAAGCGATGGTCGGAAGGCGTTGCTCAATTTTTGGCACCACTTCGAGGATGGTGGCTTCGAGAGCGTCTTGCACTTGTTCTTTAGTTTGGTTGGCGCGCTTCAATCCGTTCTTCATCACCAAAGCAAGAAGAGCGTTTGATTCGGCACAGGCCTGAATCGCGGCTGAGATCTCGTTACCCACCACGAACTTACGGATGGTGGCAAAGAGCGAGGCACCGTCGACGTTGTAAACGCGGTAGCGATTCCAGCGCTCGGCCGCAATGGCAAGACCTACGGCCCAAATGGCCAAGATCACCCACATGAACACACCACCCTGGATCATGAACTGGGCGGACCATTCGAAGAAATTTAATTCGGGCTGGGCAACGGCGGCGGCCAAAGCTTCTGATGAGGCTTGGCTTGCGGCGGCAGCGGCGGCGGTACTATCCATGGAAAGGCTCCTTAGTTCAGCGCAGGGTTTGGATGTCGTGTTTAATATTAGGATCGAAGTCAGCACGGTTATACAGGTCCAGCTCGAAGCGACGGCGGTCACGTTCGCGCACGGACAAATCACCAGGAGCGATCAATTGGCCTTTAACCTCAAGATCGCCCAAGTCGAATTTTTCATATTTCTTATATTCGTAAATCGTCTTCTGCTCTTGGGCAAAGGCCATCGAGCTCATGAGAAGAAGCAAGGCCAACCACTTATTCACGAGGGGCCTCCTTTTTTACGGTGCTGCAGTTGTTCGCCAGACCAAATGAGAAGTCCCCGAGTTCGTCGGCCCAGAACGCGCCCTGAAATTTCCAGAACTGTTCGAAGCGAGAACGCTTCACTTGGGAAAAGCTACCGCGGCCGCGATCAGAAATGAGTTTCTTAGAACCGTACACCAGGTCTTTCTTGCGTGAGATGATTTCTAACTTCACCTTGAAGAGCTCTTCGGAAAGCTCATAGACGTTCGAGATAAACTCGAACATGTCTTTCTTGGCGTGGTAGTTAATTCGACCCACCAGGTTTTCCTTTACGGCCCCTAAATGGGCCACACTATCTTTCATCCAGCCGCGTGCGCGGTGATTAGATGGAAGGTTTTGGAGCACTAGTGCTAATCGGTCCGACTCCGCCTTAACTTTAACTAAAGAGGCCTGGTCGAGAGCGAAGCGCGGGCGCTGGCCAATCTGTGCGGCCAACTGTCCGATAAACGGGTGCAGCTGACGACGTTGCTCAGGCGAGAGTTGCATCAACTCAAAAAAATGTGTTTGGGAACCCTTGTGGGCATTCAACATCCCCTCGAGGGCCTCTGTGCGGGGTTTGTAGTTGTTGTAGAACTGATCAATCACCACCAACGAGTCATCGTAGAGGCACAAACGGAAATAACTGAGAGCTGTCAGCACTTCCGCTTCAGGCTCGAAGTAGGACTCAAGCAATGGTGACTTGTAGGTCACCAGCAACCCGAGGCTGCGGTTGTAATCTTGCACATTGTAGAAAGCCCAGGCCTTCTCCAGCAAAAGATAAGGCCATTTGTAAGCGCGTTTGTTGATGCGCGCATAGGCCTCAATCGCTTCAGTAAACTTACCGGCCTTATAGAGTTTGCGAGCGCGGATCGTAATGCAGTCTTCCGCCAACACCGTGTAGTAACGCTTCAATAATGGTGAGTTCACTTCGTCAGCACGTTTCCCGGCGATCTCGTAGCACTGCTCTTCAAAGGCTTCACGGGCGCCGTCTGATCCGGTATCGGCCGCCATATCAGCGAGCAACAAGCGGGCCTCTGGGTAGTAGCGATGCCAACGTGGAACGTTGACGAGCCACTTCTGAGCGTCCTTAGCTTTCTTCTCTTTCCAGGCCTCACGGCCGAGCAGGAAGTGCACGCTGGCGACGTGCATTTTTGAAAGCGCCCCACGATCGTAGTCTTCCAGCGCTTCGACGTTCGTCTTTAAAACGAGTTCTTCCAGTAATTCTAGGTCAGCGCTGTCTTGATCTTTTTGTTTCGCCAAATGGCGAACCTGCGCATCGAGGGCCGCATAAGTAAAACCCGCTTCCGCGAGTTGAGCTGCATCCGGCTGGGCTTTCCAATTGATCTCCTCGGCCCAAACCGGTGAGGCCAAGAGGAGGATGAATAAGTACTTCATGCCTTCCCCTTAGTACGACCAGCCGAGCTGGAAGATGAGATCATTATTAGAACGGATTTTGTCTTGTTTTGGATTCTTAGGACCTGGAGCGCGGTAGTACGTCCCGACCCATTCCACACCGACGTGCCAGTTTTGGTTCAAGTGAAACTTGAACGCACTCTTGGCGTAAGCCCCGGTGTTGTTTTCTGATTCGTATCTGTCTTGGCTGGAGGCCGCCGTCACGGACTTTAAGTTACTCTTGGTGGTCACTTGCGCCACACCGGCACCGAAGCTCCAATCAAAGTAAACAATCTTGTTGAAGGTGTTGATCTTACCGTAGAACGGCGACCACACGATACCAGCACCGAGAGTTCTTTCCGGACGACGAACAAACGGCACACCTTCATTCAACAACTGGACGTTTCTGAAGTTGTCGTTATTGGTGTTTTGGTATCCGAGGTACATAACCTCCACCGCCCACTCTTCGTGAAAATAGAAACCGGCTTTCACCGCCACACCACGCGTATCTTGGAAAGCGGACGTGAGGTTTTGTAAGTACCCCACGTCCATATACAAGGTGTGTTCTTTCTTATGGATCTTATTCTGCAGCACGTAGACGGCTTTATCCGGATCCAGCCAAAGAAAGTCGTAAGTACTCTCCTCACCTGCATACGAACTCGTCGCCCACAACCCCAACATGCTTGCCAACATCAACTTCAACATTTAACAACTCCAACTAGTATTGGTAACGAACTTGAACTGAGGCCCCGACTGCTGGGACCGAACCTGCATCGAATTTCAACTGACGACCTGTCACTGACCATCCACTTGCCTGAACCACACCATTCACACGTACTTCCACTGATCCCGCGACTGGGTCGTGAGCAAGAGGGAAAGTATCGAGCAAGTTGATGATCTGCTGGCCCATGTCGTTCAAGACGGTGGCGAAGTTCGATTTGATATCGGCCACAGTACCGCCGGTCTGATCAGCTTGGTAACCGTAACGCTCAAATCCACAAGTGAGACCGCCGCCAGTTTGACAAGGAACAGTGTTCACGATCGAGTAGGCTTTTACATAACCCGCGTTGGTTTTTGCTGCCTGCAGAGAAGCTAAGTACTCTTCTTTTGTTTTTGGCGACTGGTCTTCTTCGTCTGACAAGTAAACAACAACCAAGTAAGCGTCATCGCGCATCCAAGAAGCTTTGTAACGGTTGATGAACGATTCAGAAGCTTGCAAACCTTTTTCGTTACCATCACCGCGGATCCCCACGTTTACATGGCGAGCGAAGTCAGCTTTGAAGTCAGCTTCATCGGCTTGCGCTTCTGCAGAAGTCAAATCAGCGAGTGATGTACTGTAAGCTTGGCCGCCACCTGAAGTGCGAGTATCGGTAGTGGTCACACCCATTTTGAAGTCGACGTTCTCATCGATAAAGTCGTTGATAAAAGAAGAGAAGTTAGAACCTAACGACGCTTGCTCTTCTGACATCGAACCCGAGTTATCGATCACCCAAATAATATCGAGTTTCTTCTTATCAGCCGCTGTTTGATTGAACGACTCGTCGGCCCACTGAGTAGTAGTACCAGTGGTTGAACCACCTGTGCTGCCGCCATCAGTTGTACCGGTTGTCGATCCGCCAGTGCTGCTACCGTCTGTAGAGCCAGTGGTTGAACCAGTTGTTGATCCACCTGTGCTGCTACCATCTGTAGAACCTGCAGTTGAGCTACCGGTGGTTGAACCGCCAGTGCTGCTGCCATCTGTAGAGCCTGCTGTAGAACTGCCGTCTGTAGTACCAGTTGTTCCCCCAACGGTAGAACCGTCAGTAGAACCAGTAGTGCCGCCAACGGTAGAACCAGTGGTTGAACCACCAGTGCTGCTGCCGTCAGTAGAACCACCCGTACTGCTGCCATCAGTTGAACCGCCAACAGTAGAGCCATCAACGCCACCGACGGTAGAACCGTCGACGCCGCCAACAACACCGCCATCAACCTGTTCATCAGGCTTGAAAGGGTTTTCTAAATAGTCTTTTTCGTAGAACTCGTCTTTGTTACAACCAGCTACGAAAACAGAAAGGGCCACGAACAGAACACGAACTGAAAGCTCAAAGGTGGACGTCTTCATGACGCTGCTCCTATAGAGCGCACCTAGACTTAGGTCTTTCCATGCTACCGGTCAAAGTAGCAAGACCAGGTCCTGCGGTATTTCTTCGGTTTTGGGTTCAACAGACGTGCAACATTAACGGACGTGCCACATCAAAACCGAAAGAAGAATGTATGATCGGATTTTAGGCCCACCTTGAAATAGCAACAAGAAGAGTCCTGAAAATACGTCCGATCCCCACAATTACTCGTATTTGTCCTGCATCGGATGAAGGCCTTAGGAATGTTAATTTAAGTCTAAAAGCCTATAAACCGACTCCAATGTTTGGCAGTCGCTGACATCCCTAGCACTTATAGGTATAACTCCCCCCATGCTGACTCCTGCGCTCACCTCACCCGATGGCACGGCCAAATTTCTCCATACCTTAGGCGATGGTCTCAGCGTCGAATCAGTTCTCATTCCTTTTTCTAAACGCCATTCCGTTTGTCTTTCGTCCCAGGTTGGCTGCGCCATGGCCTGTACTTTTTGTCATACTGGTTTGATGGGGCTTAAACGCCACCTCACCTTCACTGAAATTACCCAACAATATATAGATGTGAAGAACTGGCACTTGAATCACTCACCGGAGCGCTTGCCGCCCACGGTGGTTTTTATGGGCCAAGGTGAACCGCTGCATAACTTCGAAGCGCTCAAGGGCGCGATCCAATGGCTGACAGATCATCAGGGTGGCAACATCGGTCCGCGCATGATCACCGTTTCAACCGCCGGTTATGTTCCAGGGCTTGAAAGGTTTGCGGAGCTCGGTGGTGTGAATCTGGCGCTCTCGCTGCACTCTCCGTTTGATGAAGAGCGTGCTCAATTGATCCCGTTGAATAAGCGCTGGAACATCGCTGAAGTCTTTAAAGTCATCGACGCCATTCCACGTCGCCGCCGCCAGTACATCAACTGCGAATATCTTTTAATGAAAGGCGTGAATCATTCCGAACGCCACGCTGATGCGTTGGTTGAACTCTTAGGACATCGCCAAGCAATGGTGAATTTGATCCCCTTCAATCCTTTCCCGGGCGCACCTTGGCAGCGGCCAAGCGAGGACGAGATCGAAACATTTATGCAGCAGCTGGTGGCGCGCAAGTTGCGCGTGTTCCGTCGTACGACGAAAGGTGAAGAGATCATGGCCGCTTGCGGACAACTCAACACCGGCAGCAAGGAGTCGCGCGTATGAAAGATCGTTTTCATGGCATCGGTCGTCTCTACGGTGTTGCAGCACTCCCCGCTCTCGCCCAATCACGCGTGATGGTCGTCGGCATCGGTGGCGTCGGCTCCTGGGCCGCGGAAGCGCTTGCTCGCACGGGTATCGGCCATATCATGCTCGTCGACTTAGATGACATCTGCGTTTCGAACATAAACCGCCAAAGCCACGCGCTCAATAGCACCGTAGGTCAGATGAAAGTGGAAGCTACCGCGGCTCGCCTGCGTGATATTAATCCGCAACTTGAAGTCACAGCGGAGACCTCATTTTTGAGTTCAAAAAATTTACAGACACTGTTGGAGTGGAACCCCCACGCCATCGTGGATTGCACTGATGATGCCACCAACAAGTGCTTGCTCGCTTCGACTTGCCGTGAACAGCAGCGACTTTTGATCACCGTGGGTGCCAGTGGCGGCCGTCGTGATCCAGGCCGCGTGAAACTCGCGGATCTCTCGACGACTCGTAATGATCGTTTGCTCTATCGCATCCGCAAGATGCTCCGCCAAGATTATGGCTTTCCGGGTGAGAACGAAGGTGATTTTGGCATTCCTTGTATCTACTCAGATGAGCGTCCGGTTTACCCTACCAGCGATGGCTGCCTCTCTCATGAACCACAAGACCCCGGCGCAGGACTCGACTGCGCCACCGGTTACGGTTCAGCGTCCTTCGTAACCGGGACTTTTGGTTTTCATATTGCCGCAGAGACGGTTAAACAACTTCTCGCCCGCCACCAAGTGCCGTGGGTCTAGGATGGAATCTATGATGGCGTTTTTTAAAACCATGGGCAAATTTCTTAAAGATGTCTCAGAAGATGCGCGCATCCCCGAGCGCGACAAGAAAGT
>JBEIPE010000150.1:0-7062 GCA_040377215.1 Halobacteriovoraceae bacterium | reverse complement strand
ATCGTTTTGTTGGCCTTCGTCATGTTTGGCGTGATTGCCATCATCGACAACTCACAGAACACCAAAGACCGCACCATCCAGCTCGATCGTGACAATCTTCAGATCGAGACGGCCATGTCACGCATTGAATGGGACTTCACACAGATTTGGTCACCACTTTATTTTTCACAGAAATTCACCGGCAACATGGATCCATCGACCAATCCTGGTATCGAGGAAGTGGCCTATCTTTACGAAGGACATCCTCGTTTCCGTCAGCCGAGCAAAGAGGGCCTGCCGATTCCCAAATTTTTACTGCGCGAAAAAAATGAGATCATTTTTCTCACCACTTCTAATCGCCGTAAGCTCGAAGACCAGAAGCAATCTCACTTCATGTGGGTCCGCTACTACGTTGGCGAAAGCACCATTGAAGACACCACTGACGGTGCGGGCGGACAAGAGAAGACTGTGAAGTCTCTTATGCGCCAAGTATTCCCGGACGATCCGTGGGCCAAAGAAGAACTCACCATCGACACCACCCGCTCGGCGGTCTTGCTCGAGAACGTCGAGAGCGTTGAATTCACCTTCTGGAATAAAGCGACGAAGAAGTGGGAAAGCTCCCTGAACCTGATCATTGATGGCGAATCACTGTGGCGTGGCATGCAAATTAACGTCACGTGGTTTGATTCAAAAAACCAAGAACGCACCACCTCGCGCTGGTTGCGCCCTCTATGGCCAAGCATCGTTCCGCAAGACCCGGCCTCCGGCAATCAAGGTGGCGGCCAAGCCGGCGCTCAGGCGGGAGCCCAAGCGGGCGCGCAAGGTGGCGCTCAGGCAGGTGTCAATGCTGGCCAGGGCGGCGGCGCAGAAGAGGGAGAAGAATGAAAAAACTCCTCTCCAATCAATCCGGTGTCGCGCTCATCATGGTGATGACTTCTATTCTTATTTTGATGGCCCTCTGGGGTGAGTTCACTTTTGAGAGCAAGCTCTCGCGCATCAAAACCACCAACATGCTGGATAAAAGTCAGTCACAGCTTTTGGCCGAGTCGGGCATCGAGCTGGCGATGACTCGCTTAAAACTTTTCAAAGAAGCCTACAACACGTGGCAGAGCAATCAATCGGCCAAGGATACAATTTCTATTCAGCTCATCAATCAGCTGTGGGAAGTTCCTTTTGCCTATCCTATCCCGGTGTTGCCTGACACCGGTGCCCAGGTCAAAGCCGCCATTGAAGATTTCCAGAAAGACTCACTTCTCGAAGGAGAAATGAAAGTCAGCATTCAAAACATTTCTAATAAATTGAATCTCAATATGATTCGCCTCTCAACTCTCAATAAACCTCCTCCACCCCAAGGTGGCGCGGCCGGTGGTGCTGGCGGCGGTGCGATTGAAGGCGACGATAACGGGAATGGTATTCCCGATGATCAAGAAACTCTTCCTGATCCAAACTTCAGCATGGAGCAGCAGTTCCTCAATTACCTCACGAGGCGCCTGCGCGAGAAGGGCGACGAAGACGAAAACTTCCGCGAGCGTTACGGCAACCTTGATCCGATTCAGTTGGTGGCCAACCTCAAGTACTACATCAGTGATAAAAATCCGCGCCGGCAAAACTCAACACCCATTGATATGCTGATGGATAACTCGGAACAGCTTTTTAACGACGCCAAGATCACGCCGAAGTACGGACCGATGTCCTCCTTCAGCGAGATCTACCTTATTCCCGGTTGGGACGACACGCTGGTCGAGCTCATTCGTGGCGAGTTTGATGTCTTCCCGATCGTCATGATTGATCTCAACAAGCTCACGGAGAATATGCTCCGTTTGCTTTTGCCGACGATCAACGATGACGAGGTCAAAGATTTCTTCCAGTACCGCGACAATCCGGAAGATCCGCACTTCTTCAACGCACTGGCGGACTTCAAGGCCTATATCGTCGACACGGCCAACATCATCAACGAAACCACCTTCGATGATCAATTCGGTAAGCTCAAGGCCCAAGGTATCCAGTTCGGTGCTGCCCCTACTCTCTTCCGTATTTTGTCTGAAGGAACCATGAACCGCTCCGTCACTACCCTCGTCGCGACTGTCACCATGCCGGCGCAAGAGCAACAGGCACAAGGCGGCGCTCAAGCGGGTGCGCAAGCAGGGCAACAGGCCGGCGCGCAAGCAGGACAGCAGGCCGGTGCTCAAGGAGGCCAACAGGCCGGTCAGCAAGGTGGACAACAGGCCGGCGCTCAAGGCGGAGCCAACCAAAGCCCTCAACTACTCCTTGATCCGCGTATCATCGAGATGCAGATCAACTAGTTTTCAGAGTGAAAAAAGCCTTTCAACACGATCAGTCGTCTTGTTACACTTAATGCATGCATGTACTCGCAATTGATGCCGGCTCCTACTCGATAAAATACATCTCCAGCTTTTTGGATAAGCGTCGTGCCATTCATGGCCAGATGCTTGAATACAATATTGTCGAAGAGATGGAAGCCAACCCTTCATGGGAAACTGCTGAAGAGGCGACACGCCAATTGATTCAACGAATTGTTGAAGAAGTGGCGCGTCCGGACACTCGCATCGTGCTGCACGTTCCACCAGAATCAGTCACCACACGCTTTCTCACTCTACCAGTCAAGAATCGCAAGAAAGCTGAATTGATGGTGCCCTTCCAATTGGAAGAAGATATCCCTTACAGTCTTTCTGACTCTCACTACTCGTACGCTCTTGAATCAGGTAAAACACAATCCCTTGCACTCGTTGCGCTCACACGTGACAGTGAATTCTCAGCGCTTCATCATTTCATGGAAGGCTGGAGCACTCCTCCATCTATTTTGACTTCTGAACCGTCGATCATGGACGCGTTCTATTCACTCAATCGTGTTGCAGGACCCTTTTGCGTTTTAGACATCGGCCATCGCTCGACGAAGGCCTACTTCTTCTACAACTCAAAACTCATCGCGACCCACGTAAGCTACGTGGGCGGCCGCCACATCGACGAGATGATTTCTCAGACCTACGGCATTGATGCCGCTGAGGCCGTGATCTACAAACATCAAAATGCCTTCGTGCTCACTCCTGGACAGCTTGAAGAGGTGGATGATAATCAACGCGAGTTCGCTCGCTTGATGGATCAAGTCTTCCGCCCACTCTCAAATGATTTTCAACGTTGGGATCTCGGCTTCCGTGTCACTCACGGCATGAAGCTGTCTCAAGTGTTCCTCTGCGGTGGTACCAGTAACATCAAAAATATGGCGAACTATCTCACGGAGAAGTTTGCTGTTAAGTGCACCATGCTCGAATCTTTCGAGGGTGTTGATACTAACAAAGTCGATCTCAACTCAAAGAGCCGCGCCCGCTTCACTCTCGCCAACATGATGGTGCTCTCTCTGAAAGCGAAGAACCGTTTGGTGAACTTGCTTTCGGGTCGTTACGCCCAAACAGCACGCGGAGAACTTCCGCTTCATACGCTGGCCTTCATGGTAACTCGTGCTGCGGCAGTCACGGCCGTCCTCTTGGTCGCCTTGGTCATCCAGAACGTTTTGTTAAATTTGGATGTCAAAGCAGTGAATCTCAAAATCACTGCCACATCTAAGAATCCCGTGCTCGGTCTGACTGCGCGTGAGAAACGCCTCATTGCGACACAGCCTAACCTCGTGGTGGCCGCACTCACTAAAAAACAGAGTTCTGTAAGACAGCAAATCTCCACGCTTCAATCCGCTTCCCAGATCAAAGCTCTCTCACCTCTGGTCATGGTTTCTGCGGCAGCGGCCGGCATCACAGATGCGATGCTCATTAACTTCAGCGTGACAGACACAGGCGACGTTTCAGCTGTCTTCACTTCAGAAAATCCAGACAGCCTCACGACCCTCGAATCAAAGCTTCAAGGCGTGGCCCTGCAAAACGTGGCCACTCAAATTGATGCCAGCAAAAAACAACTTACCTTTACAGGGATCGAGTGATGGAAGAAAAAACACCACTCCTCAAGCGCCTCGATACGCTCCTCTTCACTCGAATCGACGAGTTTAGGAAGACGCCAGGCTATGCCAAGATTCTTGAGTCTTACGCGGGCCTCGAAGAAGACCAACAGAAACTCGCAAAATGGGCGATGCTCAGCGCGACCTTCCTCATCCCCTTGCTTTTAGTGAGCATCATGTGGTGGCAAAACTCTGCCGTAGAGAAAGACCTCGCCATGCGAGTCGCACTGGTCGAGCGCATGCAGCAGATCATCTCGCAGAACGGCGAGATCGGCGGGCTGACAAGTGCTATCGCTTCACCGAATGCTCTTACCAGCGACAGTGATCTCAACTCACGCCTCTCGTCTTCACTTTCTGCGAGTGGAATTGATGTCAGCAAAATCCAAGTGAATAACTTCACTTCTGATAGCGTGACACCTGACCTCAGCCGCGCCGAAGCCGATTTCCGCTTCGAAGGTCTCTCCACAGAACAGCTCGTCAGTGTTTTCACTGCGCTTTTACAACGTGAGCGCTTCCGCATCTCTTCTGTGCAAATCACCCGGAACGATGCGAGCAATTTGCTTGATGGTAATTTCCACGGCGTCCACTTCGGTGCCGTTCAGCAAGAACAGTTGGACGAATAATGGCCGTTTCAGCAGAACTTAAAAGTCTCGATCAAGTCGAATACAGCTTTGGGATTCAAAAGATCTTCGTCGTTCTGCTGGTGATTGTCGGTTTCACCGTCGCCTTCTTGGCCAACTTCCCACTCGAAAAAAAGATTGAGACTCTGGTCAAAATGCAACTCGCCAAAATCCCCGGCTGCCGCATGGGTTTTGAACGTCTCCGCTTTGAATTCTTTCTTCCCAAAGTCGTGCTCACAGATGTGCAAGTTCCTGGCAGTTGTATCGGGAGCGGAGCACCTCTCAAAATGAGCCAGCTCTCCCTCAATTTCCGCGGGCCGAGCTTTTCTCCACTGGGTGTGGCCTTTAAAGTCATCGGCGATGTTCAAGGCACACCTCTAGCGATTAACTACGCTGCTGGCCCCTCAACGCAGGTCTTTAACATCCAAGAAGACGCTCTTCCTTTGAAATTACTCAGCACCATCATGCCAAAACTCCCTAAGATGGAAGGCAATGTGGCTTTCAACACGAAAATCACTGTTGAGGGCCAAAACCTCCAAGACTTGCAACTCGCCATTGAGTCACAAAACCTTAACGTGCCTGCGCAAAATATCAGCGACCTAAAACTCCCGCGTCTGCCATTAGGGAATCTCTCGCTGAAAGTAGAGTCTCAAGGCCCACGTAAACTCATCGTCAAAGAATTCATCATCGGCAAAGCTGAAGCTCCGATCCGCGGTAAATTTACCGGCACCGTCAATCTTGCTCCTGGTGCTATCGCTTTCTCGCCGATCGACATTAAAGGTGAAGCGGCGTTCACACCTGAATTCATCAATGCCTTCCCACTGGTCAGCTTTATGCTTTCCCAGTTCACGCAAAAAGATGGCTTCTACCAAATCAAACTTGGTGGCACTCTCGGACAGATCAAACCCATAACTCCTTGAAGGAGGGCCTATGCTCGACTTCGATCATGCCTTACAACAGACTCTCGCTCGTCATGCTTTTCATCCAGGAATTCTAGCGGCGCTAGATTACGCCGTTCGCCCACCGGGTAAACTTTTTCGCCCGCTTTTTCTCGCTGCTCTTGCGCAAGATCTTGGTGCGAAAGATGCTCGTGATGTCGTGACCCTCGGTTGTGCGCTTGAAATTCACCACGCTTACTCATTAGTTCACGATGATATGCCGTGCATGGATAACGACCTTGTCCGTCGTGGCAAGCCAGCAACTCATGTGGCCTACGGTGAATGGAAGGCCCTACTCACCGGCGATTCGCTGATGTTGATTTCCTATGCAGAACTTGAACATCTAAAATCTCCCGCCTCCAGCTTCATTCGGCGTTTTTTTCATTGGGCGACTGGACCGAAAGGTTTGATTCTCGGCCAATGGATTGATCTCGGACATGAAGGCGCCCAAGTGGCCGCCCGTCTCATGCGCATGCATGAATTAAAAACGGCTCGCCTCATGCAAGTCGCCACCACCGGTGCACTCGCCCTGGCGAATCCGAAATTCAGTTACAGTGATGTAAAAAAATATCTACGCCTTGGCGCCAGTGTGGGTCTGGCGTTCCAACTCCTCGACGATCTCGATGATCTCTCTACGACTGAGCTCTCCGCCCATGAACGTGCCGTGAATCCTTTTATGCTCGCAGCAGCCGAAGCCACCACCCGCTTACAGCAAGTGCTCCACATCATCGAAGAGCAGAAGCAATTGCCTGCGACCAAAACATTCCTCACGCAGTTTCTTAAAGCCTCAGCGCAGAAGCTCGTCACGAATCAAAATGTGTGGGGACAGCATGTGCCGACTCAGCAGAAGGATTTGGTGAAACTTTTTACCAGCGGAATTTGTGCTTAAGTGACTGCACGAAAGTCAGCGCTTCCGTGAGTGTGTTCAACGCAGCTTCATGATCGCTTGGCAGAACAATACCTTGGCCCGCTGGCGCCCAACTCGGATCGCGAATAGCGACCTTGGCTTCTTGCAGCGACATCTTGTTATCAAACAGCAGGGATTTAATTCTTAGGATCGTTTCGACGTCTGAGCGGGAGTACGTTTTGCTGCCGTCTTCGGCAGCAATCGGTTTAATGTCTTCGAACTCAGTTTCCCAGAAGCGTAAAACGTAGGGCTTTACGCCGGTGAGCGATGCAAGCTCACCGAACTTGAAAGACGACTTGGCCGGAATGGACATGGAGGTTTCCATTCCAATGCCCTCTACTCGTCATCTTCCATATCGTCATCGTCGTCCGAGTCAGGCTCTTCAATGCCCAACAAGAATGAGCTGAGTGCACGAGGTTTGCCTTCTTTCGCTGGCAAATTCGGGTTCTCATTTCCTTGCTCATCCAAACGATGCGAATAGCGATCGGTGATGTCTTCTTTGAGGATTTGTGAGGGTTTAAACGTCAGCACACGGCGTGCTGAAATCGTCATCGCTTCACCCGTTTGCGGGTTGCGTCCGACACGTGTGGCCTTGTCGCGAATGGAAAAATTCCCGAAACCGGAAATCTTCACTTTCTCGCCTTTGGCCAAAGT
>JBEIPE010000360.1:0-2776 GCA_040377215.1 Halobacteriovoraceae bacterium | reverse complement strand
TTTGAAGCAAGCGTGGTTGGATCCCATTAAAACATTGCATGAGATTTTGTGCGAATTCGACATTAGTTTTGATTTCGATATTATTCGAACCGTCGCCATTGAGAAAAAGTACGCCGGATACATTCAGCGCTTTGATGAACAGTTCGAAAAAATTAAAAAAATGGATGCGACACTTATTAAGTGGGAAGAAATCTGCCAATCACAGAACGTTTCTTTTGAATGTCGTCACCGTATCGCTAAAATTCGCCCGGAAACCTTCGGGCAATTGAAACGCATCGAAGGAATTCGTCCCGCAACCCTGGCCGTTGTGGCTTCATTGGCGCTTTGAATGCTTAATTTCTCTCTAAAATACCTCCAATTGCTCAAAACACGCTTCGCAGGGCTTAATCTCACCCGGATTCTTGATGATCAGGAGTTCTATGAGAAACAAGTCTTGGATTCGATCCTTCCTTATGAGCAATGTCCTGAGTTCAAAGAGCTCTTAGATAAAAGGGGCGTCTTAGTCGACATCGGCTTCGGCGGCGGCTTTCCCTTGCTGCCTCTTGCCCACCATTGCCCGAAGCCACTCTTTGTCGGACTCGAATCTCGAGCCAAGAAAGTGGAGGCGGTGAACGTGATTGCGGAAGAGCTTGGCATTAGCAATGCCCAGGCCTTTCACCATCGAGCGGAAGAAGTTCTTTTGAATCGTCCCTGTGTTGTCACTTTCAAGGCCGTCGGCACGGTGATGGACTACCTTCCTGCCCTGCAAATTCCCATCAAAGATGTGACCGTCTTCTTCTATAAGGGGCCGTCTTACATGGAAAAAGAGCATGCAGAATTTGAGAAAACCCTCTCCAAGCAGTGGGAGTTGGTCGTCAACCAAGTGCTTTCAGTGCCCGGAACGGATGAGCGCCGTTTGGTGGGTTTTAGGCCACGAATTGTTCCACGTGGAACAGCCAAAACCCTTGTCAAATTGAGCGACTTTCTTTAACTTTAAAACTCGGAAAACACGCGGAAGGGAGTTCTAAGTGGCTAAAATTATTGCAATCGCAAACCAGAAGGGTGGCGTTGGAAAGACGACCACTGCAGTCAACCTTAGCGCATGCCTCGCCGCAGCAGAGCGCAGAACTCTCTTGCTTGATTTGGACCCACAAGGGAACGCAAGCACCGCTCTAGGACTCAATAAAGAGAATTTCACTCAACTAAATGTATACCATGCGTTAATTGGCGAAGAGTCGATTGAGAACTGCCTCTATAGGACCGAGATGCCGGGCCTCGACATCTGCCCCTCAGACAACAACTTGATCGGCGCTGAAATTGAACTCGTCAGCGCTTTTGCCCGCGAAGGCAAATTGAAAGCCGCCCTTGAGCCCATCATGGACAAGTACGACTACATCATCATCGACTGCGCACCTTCTTTGAACATTTTGGCAGTCAATGCCTTGAATGCGGCCCACTCTTTCTTGGTTCCGATGCAAACTGAATTCTTGGCGATGGAAGGACTGTCTCAGCTTTTGAATACGGTCCGCTTGATTCGCGCCAGTTTGAATCCAAGCCTTGAGCTTGAAGGCATTTTGTTAACGATGTACGACTCACGCAACAATCTCTCGAAGCTTGTGGCACAAGATCTCATGAATCACTTCAAAGACGACATCATGAAGTCGATCATCCCACGTAACGTGAAACTCTCGGAGTGCCCGTCACACGGTAAACCCATCATCCTCTACGACATTGCCTCTAAAGGCAGCGAGGCTTATTTGTCTCTCGCTAAAGAAGTCATTATGAAGACGGAAGGAAAAATGGACTCAGCTGTTCCAGCGAAGCCCGTTGCTAAGGCCGTGCTGCCTGATGCACCTCCACGCATTCCTTCGTTCGATGACTACGAAATTAACCACTAAGAGGAGCACCCCATGACCATCAAGCAAAAACCACAATTAGGTAAGGGTATGGCGGCACTTTTGGGTGGCGGTCCTATGGGGGCGCATACCGAAAGAACGCTCCACGAGCCTGTTTCGCAACAACAACCCCAGCAAACTCGCACCGTGATTGAGCATCAGCCGATGTTGGTGCCGGTGGAAAAAATCATTACAAACAAGGCTCAGCCTCGCAAAATTTTCAAAGAGAAAGATTTGCTCGAGCTCGCAGAAAGCATCAAAGAAAACGGTGTGATCCAACCGTTGATCGTTGTGGAAGCCGTAGATGGCCACTTTGAATTGATCGCGGGCGAGCGTCGCTTGCGCGCTTCAAAACTTGCCGGCCTTGAGCGCGTGCCTGTCTTGATCAAGCGCGCGACGAAGAAAGATCAAGTCGTCATGTCGATCATCGAGAACGTTCAGCGTGCAGACTTGAACTGCGTTGAAGAAGGTCTCGCTTACTTCCAATTGATGAATGAGTTCGGTCTCACTCAAGAAGAAGTCGCAAAAAAAGTCGGGAAAGAGCGCTCTACTGTTGCGAACTTCCTTCGTATTTTGAAACTCCCTAAAGATGTCATTATGCTCTTAAATAAAGAGCAGCTCTCATTTGGTCACGCCAAAGTGCTCGTCGGTCTTGCTGATGATGAGTTCACGAAACGATTGGCCAATGAAGCAGCCACCAAACAACTTTCAGTTCGCGAATTGGAAGATTTGGTGAAAAACGGTAAAAAGACTCCCAAGGCAAAAGAAGGGAAGAACATGGTAGCTGAGCGCTACGATCAACTTCGCGATCGCCTGGAAAAGAAGACTGGTTTTCATTTTGGTGTGAAATCTAAGAAAAATGGCGCCGGATCGATTACAATTAAATTCAGCAACGAAGCTGA
>JBEIPE010000245.1:0-4405 GCA_040377215.1 Halobacteriovoraceae bacterium | reverse complement strand
GATCATCGTAGGCAGTGTACCAACGATCACCATAGTCTTCGTAAATCGCATTGTTTATTTTTTCGGCCATGGCACGTTCCAGCGAAGAAGTTGATAAAGGAACAGTGCCGTCGCCACGAGAGGAAGTCCTTGCATGAGCCATGGAAGCTCACCAGTGACCCAAAGATGGTAGGCCAAAAAGAGAGCGATCGGGTGGAGGATAAAAAGCAGGGCGTGAAGCCACTGCTCAAAGGCGCCACACTCTTTGTGATGGACCCATTCGTCTTTAGTAATAAAGATGGTGGAGAAGATAGCGAGCCCTAGGTAGATGAGCGTATTCGTTTCACTTGGCGAAAAAAAATGGATGAAGAAAAAGCACGCCATCACCGTGAGGCTATCTAACGGATGACCCCGGCGCTCCCATGTGGCGAGTCCGCGTTTTTCATGAATGACTTCATCGACGATCATGAGAAGACCGTGGAGGAAAAAAGGAAGAGGGATCATCCAACTCATGCAGACACTCTCTCGAAAACCGCACCGAAGATCGTGAGACCAGGGCCAAAGGCTAAGCTCAACACATACTTCTTATCACTCGGACGCTCAAGCAGTCGTTGCCAAATGTGCGGTAAGGTCGCAGAGGACATGTTTCCTCGCTCGCGCAGGATCTCCTGCGAGGCCTTCACTTGCTGATCACTTAAGGTCAAAAGTTCTTGCGCTAAAGTCAGGATCTTTGGCCCGCCGGGATGAATGGCAAAATCGGCATTGGCCTGGAGCTGCTCCCAGCTCACATTCAATTCTTGGCAGACATCCGTAATGAAGTCACTTAAGGCGAGAGCGATCTTGGTGGGGACGTCTTTACTTAGAGACATCTGCATCCCATAAGCTGAGGCGACCCAAGTCATGTCTTGCTTCGAATCGGACAGCAGTTTTTCTTTGATGAGCAGAATCTTGAGTGACTCGCCCTTTGGTTGTTGGGCCGAGGCCCGGTAGACGATATGTCCGTCGGCGAAGAGTGACTGAACAATGAGTTGCTCAGGCGTGTGGGTGGCGGCGTCCATATGCAAGCTGCACATTTCGGTATGGGCCACGTCCACATCAACAGTTCCAGAGGCCACAAAAGCCTGCGCTAAACGGATCGCCGGCATGGAGGCGTAGCAGCCCATGTGATAGGCGTGGGTTATCGCCGGAGCGCTTTGTTTGTCTGCAAAGTAAACTTGTGGAGCGCTGGGAGAGATGTAGCCCGTGCAGGTGACATGGATGAGATGCTGAGTCGGTAATCTGTTTGCGTAAAAATCCTGAAACACTTCGATCGCTCGTTGCTGAAAAACTTGGCCGCGCTTTTCAATGGTGGCCCCTTTGGGTGAATCACTCGTGAGGCGATAAATCTGATGCGATTCCCAGTCGGTATTGATTTCCCCGAGCTCAGTGAAGCGCTGCTGAATGGCCGAATCGGAAATCATGTAGCGCAAGCTAGACGCGAGTGAATCGTTGCCGCTTTTTGTAAGGTCGACGACTCTTTGATGGGCGAGGGTCAGCCAGTCGTTAAGACTGGCCTGCGTGGCGCGGTGACGAGGCAATATGTTAAAAAACTCATGCAGGAAAACATGTTTCATAGCTCGAGACTAGACCCAAATAGAGCCCCACGCCAGACTCGTTGCGTGTTGTTTTGGTGTTGTTGCAGGTAAGGCATAAGAAACAGCTGTTAGGCTTGGTGTTTGACATTGGGCAATAGTTCCAAGATTCTGAAGTCATGCGAATGAAGATTCTATTCATGTGTGTGGCCAACTCTGCCAGAAGTCAGTTGGCGGAGGGTTTGGCCAAGCAACTTTTTGGGACGAGTGCCCAGATTGAGAGTGCTGGCTCAAAGCCGAGTCGTGTGAATCCTCTCGCCATTGAGTCAATGAAAGAGATTGGCGTTGCTTTGACAGAACACCACTCAAAGTCCGTGGATGATCTCGATCCTGAGTTTGTAGCAGGCCTTGATTATGTGATCACTTTGTGTGCTGAAGAGGTCTGTCCGATCATTATCAGCAAGGCAAAAAAACTGCACTGGCCGATGCCCGATCCTGCGGGCCCGCAAGAAAGCCTTGAGCGCTTTCGAACAACCCGTGAAGCCATACAAAAGAAATTGCTAGAGTTTAAAAATGGGCTTCATTCATGAACTCTAAGTTACTAGCCGAGTTTTTTGGTACGGCGTTTCTTGTGATGGTGGTGTTGGGCTCAGGTGCCATGGGACAAAATCTTTTTGGCGGAAACGTGGGATTGGCGTTGCTCGCTAATTCAATCGCCACGGGCGCTGGGCTGTATGTCCTTATCGTGTGCCTGAATGCTCAGATGAATCCTGTGGTGAGTTTGGTGGAGTGGCTCTCAGGTCGACTTAGTAAAAAAGAATTTTTATCTTACGCCGCTTTGCAAATGCTGGGTGCCTACATCGGTGTTGTGTTTGTTCATTTGATGTTTGCCATGCCAGTGTTTCAAGTTTCACAAATCAATCGCTCAGGTGGTCACTTGTTATTCTCTGAGGTCGTCGCCACATTGGGATTACTCGCTGTGGTCAGACTGTCTGGGAAGAATGTCGCTCTTGCTGTGGCGGCCTATATCACGTCGGCCTATTGGTTTACCTCTTCTACCTCATTTGCCAATCCGGCCGTGACGTTTGCACGAATTTTTACCAATACCTTTGGCGGCATGGCCCCAGAGCATTTTGTTCCTTTTGTCTTAGCGCAAACAGTGGGGGCCGTGCTGTGTTTTTTAGTCCTTCGCCGCGCTGGCCCCGGAAGCTTCACCACTTAGTTGAAGGTCTTCTTCCTCGAATTCTTCGCCATGAACTCTTGTATCGGTGTAGGTGTCTTCTTCTTCCTGACGTAAATCTTGTGCCCCTTGTCTGTCGATACGGGCTTCTTCATCGGTGGTTTTATACCCGGGATAGGAATAATTTTCGTCGTAAGCGAGAGCGCTGGCCGCAGCAAAAAAGAGTGAGAAGAGTGCTAAGTGTTTCATAAGAGCTCCTTTGAATAGGTTTTCACCTCCTCAAGTCTAGAGCTTAGGTGTGTGCTAAAGCTGCTAGCGCTCGTGTTGATTTAGTCACAATCGAAGCCCTTGAATCTGTTGTTTGAGTTGGGCGAGGGCGGTCCCGCCGGCATAGTGGCGTTTTTCGACACAGGCTTCAAAGCTGAGTTCGCTCAAAAATGATGGTGCCACTTTTTGTGTCAACGTATTCACATCTTCGTTTGAGAGGTGGTGAACCTGGACTTTCTTACTCTCTGCGAGTTCGACTAAACCCGCCACAATCCCATAGGCTTCACGGAAAGGAACACCCGCATCAGTGAGATGGTTGGCGATTTCGGTGGCGAGAATATGGCCCTGGCCAAGCAATTCGTGAGCGCGTTTTTTATTCAATGAAAGCTCGGCCACAAAATATCCAAAGACATTCAACGTCAACTTTAGATCATTCACCACGCGCAGGTAGGGGAGCTTGCTTTCATGCAGATCACTGGCGTAGCTGGTGGCAAGACCTTTGACGAGTGTGAGTACGCCATGGGCATCACCCATCCACAGTGAGGCCTTTGCGCGAGCAAGCTCCGCCACATCGGGATTTCTCTTATTGGGCATGATCGAGCTACCCGTCGACCATTGCGGCGAGAGTTGCACAAGTCCTACCGGCGCCGATGACCAGTAGATGATGTCTTCAGCTAAGCGGGAGAGGTGCGCCCCAAAGTGAGCACTCGCTTGCAGAAAATCAATAATCCCATCGCGCTCCCCGACAGCGTCGTAGCTATTCACGGGAGGTGATTGAAAACCTAAGGTCTGCGCCATCTTCTTAAGATCAACATTGAGCGTAGTGCCGCCCAAAGCAGCCGAGCCCAAGGGCATGACGGCAATAGCATTCGCTTGGGTGGTTTTAAATTTTTCTAGATCGCGCTTGAAGGCCCAGGCATGGCCAAGAAGAGCATGTGACCAACGAATAGGTTGACCATTTTGTAAATGAGTCATGCCGGGGATGATGACGTCGAGATTCTGCTCCGCCAATGTCACCATCTTGTTGATGAGATCTTGAATCAGAGCTTGGATTTCTGCGGAACTATCCGCCACATGGAGTTTAAGCGTTGTAGCGATCAGGTCATTACGTGACCGGCCGGCATGCATCTTCTTGCCGAGACCTTGAGTTTCGTCGTTCACGAATCTTTCCAGATTCATGTGGATGTCTTCGTCGGCTTCGCGCCAGTCAAACTTATTTGTCTGAATAAGCTCATAGGCTTTTTCGAGAGCGGCCGTAATGTGCTTTAAATCCTCACCACGCAAGACACCGATCTCAGCGAGGCCTGTGGCCCAGGCCTTTTGCACGCGGATCTCTTGAGCAAAGAGCTCCTTATCCGGGCGCACGCCATTGGTAAAGCTCGCCAGGAGATCACTTTTGCTCGGTTGG
>JBEIPE010000070.1:0-10939 GCA_040377215.1 Halobacteriovoraceae bacterium | reverse complement strand
GCAAAAAATCTTTTGTAGCGTTTGAGGATCACGCCCTCTTGCAAAGAGGGAAGATGCACAACATTCCTTTAGTCAGCGTTAGACCAAAGAAACTCTAGCTGTGAATCAAATCCTTGTAAATGTTGCAACATTTCACCGGCCACAACAGGAGTGAATGCGTGACGCGGAAGCTCCAGTGTTGTGGCGTGTGTGCGACGAGCTTGGCGAGTCCAGAAGCAATCGGTGATGTCTTCAACGATACCAAGGAGTTTACCAGTTGAAACTTCGCGCGCGGTGGTCACACAAAGCGTAGGGCGATCAGTGTAATCCAATACGCCGACTTCGGCATTGATCACATCAACTTTAAGTGTTGAGGCAGCGTGGGCAGAAGTAGTGATTAAGAAAAAAGCAATAATGAGGCGCATGGGGTTTTCCTAGATGTTTGGTCAGCGATTTGTACGCCCGAGCATGGCATCTGGAAAATAGAGCATAGGAATGGATGGGATATAAAAAAGAGATGGCCCTGCAATCCTTCGGGGGAGAAGGGGCAGGGCCATCCTTTAAGTCTTAGCGAAGAAACTCGATCGTGAGCGATTCTACGCGGACGTGACCAGTGAGAATCATCTGAATGTCTCTCAGTGGAAGTGGACGAGGTAAAACAATGTGGATCAGCTGCGCCCGGTGCGAGAGAGCTGGGATGTAGCCCAGAGAACCGCGCACACCGTATTGTGTGATTTGCAGTACACCGCGACCCACAGTCGAAGCATCCAGAGTGAGTGAACTCACCAGGCGATCACTGTGCTGGATAGGTAAACCCAAAGCCGATTCAAGTGAGCGCGAGAGTGGCCCATGAAGATCACGCATGGTGCGGACGTGGAGCTGGCGAGTCGGCAAAGGTTGTGGGTAGCGCTCGCGCTCCAGTTGCAAAGTCACCGAGTCGACAACGGCATCACCACGAATCTCGATTTGAATGGAGCGAATCTCGCGACCCAATTCTGTTTGGCCGTAAGGCAAAGAGAAGAGTACTGGGCGACGACGGCCGATCACTTCTTCCCACAGGCCTGGCATACCGTTCACCACCAGACGGGCCTGCACACGGAGGCGACCTGTGACGTCAGCATCAAGCACCACGCCTTCTAGTCTTTCACCTTCAAGGCGATGACCTTGTTGTTGTGCCAGCTGTTTCAGTGGCAAGGTCGCTGCGCCGTAGACGCGATGACCGAGGTAGAGCTGAATGTCTCTATTATATGACACTTCGGGCAGACGATCATCGTAGTGAGGAAGGCCAGGACCAGGGCCAGGTCCAGGGCCGGGACGACGTGGGCCAGCGCCGCCGCCACCCGGTCGTCGGTCATCACGTCGATCGCCTCGTCGGGCATCTTCATCATCAGGGTAGTCGCGGTCGTCGTAATGGAAGTCTGTTGATTGAGGATCTTGTCCGTCGCGATCATCCCAAGAAAAGTCCTGTGCATCGGCGGAGAAAGGAAAGGCGAGTAAGAGAGCGAGTGCCATTTGACCTAAGAGTAGACGGATGACAAAGCGGTAAGATGATCTCGGCAAGGTGATCTCCTGGTTAGTCCCAACCGTCTTGGTTGATGATGGGACAGCTAGAGCAACTCAGGTGCCAAGAACTCACATGTTGATAAGTTTTCATTAACGCGGCGAAAAGCCTTCGAAACTCGTCAGGTTTTCTGGCATGTGGGTTGCTTTACCTTACTTTGGGACGACGGAACGTCCATCACACAGGGCCAAGATGGCACCATGGATTACTATTTGGTAGCGTCTTGGCCCTTGTCCAATATTTTTCTCCTCACATTTTGGCCCCACTAACCGTTAAGTAGGCAAAACTATTTAACAGGTCCGTTGTTGGGGAGTAAGATCGCAAAAATTCCCAGCTATTTTTAAGGAGCTCGTATGTCAGAGAAGGCCAAGCTCACCCTAGGTGACAAGACAATTGAACTTCCCGTGTTCACAGGAACAGAGGGCGAGAAGGCGATTGATATTACCAAACTCCGAGCAGAAACCGGCTATGTAACACTGGATAGTGGTTACATGAACACCGGCGCGTGCACGTCGAATATCACTTTTCTCGACGGAGAATTGGGAATTTTGAAGTACCGCGGTTACGGCATTGAAGAGCTCGCTGAAAAGAGCACCTTCACGGAAGTTTCATCTCTCGTGATCAACGGCAAGTTGCCCTCATCAGATGAACTCAAAACTTTTGAACAACGTATTGCCAATCACGGTAGCATCCCAACGGCTTTGCAAACCATGATCAAAGCGTTCCCGAACAACGCGCACCCGATGGGTGTGTTGTCGTCGAACCTCGCGGCCCTCTCGGCGTTCTACCCTGATCTGCTCGCGCAAGATTTGACGGGCCCACAAAAAGAAGAAGTCATCATTCAGTTGATGGGACAAATCAAAGTGCTCGCGACCTACGCGCATCGCCACTCGATCGGCCAAGGCTTCATCCAGTCTGATAAGACCATGGATTATTGCTCGGACTTCATTCATATGATGACCGGCAAAGCGGTAGATAAAGAAGTCGCCAAGGCCTTGGACATTCTTTTGATTCTTCACGTGGACCATGAGCAGAACTGCTCGACGTCAACTGTTCGTATGGTGGGCTCATCTAAAGCGAACCCATTTGCGACGGTCTCTGCTGGCGTAGACGCTCTCTGGGGCCCGCTCCACGGCGGCGCGAACCAAGCGGTTCTCGAGATGTTGGAAGAGATTCACAAAGAGGGCATCGGGTACAAAGAATTCCTCACACGCGTAAAAGACAAAAACTCATCATCACGTTTGATGGGCTTCGGTCACCGCGTTTATAAGAACTTCGATCCACGCGCCAAGATCATCAAAAAAGCCTGTGATTCTGTGCTCGCGAAACTCGGCGTACAAGATCCGCTCTTGGACATCGCTCGCGGTCTCGAAGAAGTGGCCTTGCAGGATCCATACTTCGTTGAGCGTAAGCTTTACCCGAACGTGGATTTCTACTCGGGCATCATCTACCGTGCCTTGGGAATCCCAACCAACATGTTCACCGTGATGTTCGCTCTCGGCCGCTTGCCAGGCTGGATGGCCCAGTGGAAAGAGATGTTGGAAGCGCCAGGATTCAAAATCTGTCGCCCACGTCAGATCTACACTGGTGAAGTGAACAAAAAACTTTCTCGCTAGTTTGAAACTATCGGATCTCATGCCCCATCTCCTTCACGAATTTGCCTCCGAGGCAGATTTAGTGAAGGCGGTGGGGGAGCTCTCCACTGCTTTCACCACCGATCGCGCAAACATCCAAAAATATCTTTCCGATCCTCGTCTGGTTTCTGCCTACACCGCCTTTTATCTCACCACCAATATTCCGAAACTCGAAGCCGTCATGAGTTGGCTGACGCCAGACTATCGTGCCGAGATTCTCCAGCACGAGTTGATTGATGTGGGGGCTGGCCCTGGAACTTTCAGCGTGGCGTGGAAAGAATTGGGCGGTGGCGATGGCGTCATGCTCGAGACGTCTAAGCTCATGCGTGAGCAGGCGGCCCGTCTGTTGCCGAAGGCACGGTTTACTCTCGCAGAGTTAGTGAAACCGCGCCTGCTTTTGTTCGGACACTCATTGAATGAAATGGGTGTGGAGGCCGGCCTTAAATATGTGAGTGAAGCCAAGCCGGCGCATGTGTGGATGATTGAGCCGGGCACCAAAGAAGTCTTCGCCCTGGCTTTGGAGTTTCGCCGTCGTATGATTCGTGACGGCTGGCATGTGCGCTATCCTTGTCTGGGAATGGGTGAGTGTCCCATGAATGGCAGTGAGGATTGGTGCCATCAGTATGTGGATGTGCGCCATGATCCAGAGGTCGAACGTCTCACGCAGCTCGCTCAGCGCGATCGTCGCTCTTTGCCTTTAACAGTGATGATGTTTGAGCGTGCGCCCATAGCGAAGCGTGATGAGAATCTTGCACGTATCGTGCGTACATTTCCTGCCACGAAATTTTCTCATGAGTGGCAAGTGTGCCGAGAGGAAAATGGACTCGCACTCGAGCGTTTTCAGTTACCCTTCAAGAGCTATCCTAAAAGTGAAAAGAAGGCCGTAGAGGCCTTGCTGGCCGGTTCCTTGATCCAATTCGGGACCGATAAACAGATGGTCGGCAGTCGTCGTATACGACTCATTAAAGAAGATAACTCAGAATAATGGCGGAGACGCCCACTCAGACAATCTCTAACTCTCAGTAAATACGTCCTAACAGAGAGTACCTGTACAATACTATCAAGCACTTCGCTTTCAAGCTGCAACAGGGCCGCGCCGAATAGCTTAGTGGGAGAATACGTTGAGATTTATTGTTTTCATTTTATTATTCATGGCCGCCTGTGTGCCCAAGCCTGAGGAAATCAAGGGTTGTGGCAGTGGTATGGAATTTAATGAAACGTCAAAAACCTGTGTGACGATCGCGTCCATCGATCTTGATACATCACTCACAACTTTGACGGTGACGGAAGATGCTCCTGAATCTTTCAGCTTGCCGAATGCGACGACAGATTCAGTTGAAGGAACTCTTTTCTGGTTCATCACTGCGGCACCGACCAAAGGTGATCTCACGGGCTGTGCGAATCTTAACGGCTCTGGGGAATTGACTGCCACCGGAACGGTCTTCCGCTCATGTGTGTACACTCCTGATGCGAACTATGTGGGCCCCGACTCTTTCAGCTATCGCATTTGCAGCTCAGCTGATGCGAAGAAACGTTGTACGACCGCGTACACTGTCGATGTGACTGTAGAAGACGACCAGAATGATATTCCAATCATCGGTGGACCTGCCGTGTTGAATATCAATGAGGGTAGCGTCTTCAACTATGATGTGCGCGTTTCGCGGAAGACCAAAAGCGAGAATGATAATTTCTATATTTGTGTAGATATCGTTGATCCTGACGGTGCACTGGATACTCCGAGCATCGCTAACGTCAATGAGCCAGGCGACCCGATCACCATCAACGATGCCACGTGCTCGCTCCTTGGCGCTGAAGACGACAACCTTTCAAGCGTGTTGGCGACTTTCAGTTCTGACACAAACATTTTGCCTGGTGGCGTTGGTAAGACGGCCTACATCATGATGCGCCTCTGTGAGACAGCGACTTGTCCCGTGGGCGGTATTGATGGAGTCGATAACGATGCTGACGGAAGTATCGATGAAGAAGATGAGTGGAGTGCGGCCGATCTTCTCAACGTCTCAGTTGTTCGCTCACGAGTGAACGTGAATGATTTGAATTTTGCTCCCGTGATGATGTTAGGAGCATTGCCTGGTACGCCAACGTTTGCTCCCGTCAGTTTAGGAAGCGTGGTTGAAGACTCAACCGTTCTTGCGACTATCGGAACTGATGCTGGTGTCGGTGTGAACGATCATGTACTTGCTCCTTATGCGACGGATGCGGATGGCGATGCCATCACTTACGAACTCGTCCCCTTAAGCTTTTTCCCAGCTCATGCAGGAACAATGTTGTGCGTGAGTGGGACGAACCTGGCGTGTACCTTTGCTCCCGCGGCTGATTTCAGCGGTACGATCTCCTTCCGCTATCGCGCGCGTGATGCCACCAACAAACTTTCAAACGAAATCTCAGTAACCTTGAGCTTCACAGCCGTGAACGATGCGCCGGTTTTCTTGGCCAGCCAAGTTCTGAACTATTCTGTGGCAACACCTGGTACACAAGTCTCTCTGCAAGAAGTGACGACGCTGGCAGATCGTACCTTTAAAGTGGGTGAGGGCGGTGGCATCACAGAAAATACGCAGACCTTACGTTTGCGCGCGACATCCTCTGATACGGTGGCTTTTTTACCATCTGGTATTACAGTCAAACGTGGTGGGGTCGTGATTGGCACTTTGTCTGATTCTGTCGATCTCATTTTGGATTCTCCAGCAACGGATGCTGATGCTCTGGCCTATACACTGAGCTTCCGTCCAAACGGATTCTCCGTCACTGACACACCCTTTACGATTACTCTTAGTCTCAATGATGGTTTCGCCACCACGACTCAAGACATCAGATTCCTCGGGGTCACCAACGTTGATAGCCCTGTGCTGGTGAACATGCCGACTTCGATCGGAATGAAGTCTGGTGGTGCAACGAAAGATATTAGTATTATTGCGAACCCTGGTATCAAAGACTGGGCAGCAGTTACTGGCGGTGGCCAGGGTCTTGCCGTAACAGTGACATCATCCAATACTTCCGTGATCAATATGCTTGCGACGAACTTCGCGACCTTGAGCTCGGGGATTTCAATCGTTAAAGACGCGGGTAATTGTTCTGCAGCTAGTTGTCTTTACAATATTACTTACGATGGCAGTAACGATCCGAACGACGACGTGATGAACTTCTCACTTGTTTCCGGCGTTCGCGGCAACAGTAACCTGACCTTCACATTCTCCGATGGCGTTGGCGCACCGGTGGTAAGAACTGTTGCGGTCGGCTCATATACTTTTGCTGTCACATTCAATGGTTGGGACTTCTTAACGGCGAACGGCCAGAATACCAACGCGGATGGCAGTGTCTTCGCTCCAGGCCACGTCACTCCTGCGTGGAGAAATTTAACCGTCACGGAGGGTGGTGTGCAGACCACCGCCTACAAAGTCTTCCTCTACCGTAAGTCGAACTCTGACTTCTCGGACATTAGCGATTATCCTGCTCTCGCCATGAATGAAGTAGGCGTGCCTTCGGCTCAGAAGAGTCTCAAGCTTGATACGGGTGTGACTTTCTTTGATACGACAACACTTGTTCCAGGTGAGCGCTTCTATCTCGCGATTGGGATTGTGCCCGATGCGCTAGGCGAACTGATTGTGGCCCCTAGTGTGGTCGACACGGCGATTGAAGTGGTTGTGCCACCAGATAATACAGCGCTCATTCATCGCTGGTCTGCGAACCGTGTGTACTGTTCCCTCCTTGGGGGAACACCTGATCGCAGTAATAACTATCGTTGCCTCAACGTGGGCTTGGGTGGTTTTCAAGACGGGGCTTCTTATTACCACGATGTCAAAGAACATGTTTTCCTTGATAACTATGAGACGGGCTGTCCCTACACTGGCAGTAACGTAGAAGACGGACTCTTGATGGCGCCTGGTGCTATTGGGGAAGTTCATTACAATCGCAACACCGGCGCATGCAGCTATTCAGATGGCACGAGCTGGCTGCCCTTTACTGAAGTCGCTTACACGCTCAATGCGGGTCTTCTCGCATCACGTGGTCGCTTACCACCGTTGACGGGTCTTACTCGCACGCAAGCCCAAGCTGTCTGTGTCAGTGAGTTGCCTCAATGTGCAGGTTCGGCTTGTCCGAATGGTGTGGGTGATGTGTGGGAAGGAACCACTCGCGAACTTCCTTCACGTGCTGAGATGATAGTGGCTAACACCTGGCCAGATGATTTTGATGCACCCGAGTTTGAAAACTCAGGGCTGCACACGCCTGATCTTTTATCTTGCAATACAAACAGCGCAGCTGGACAGGTGTTTAGAGATTTAGCGGACACAAGCTTGACCGCCGACACGATACCCGCTTCACCGTCCGCCACGATTCGTAGCCTGAGTAACTCGGCGCTGGTGGCCGGGAACTGTAAAAGTTTGTTCAACGTCTACAATCTTGTCGGTAACGTCAGCGAATGGCTGGCCGACAGCTACAGTTGCACAAGCCAAAATGCGACTCAATCAAGCTGTGATATGTTGGCACCTGTTGGCAGTCAGGCCGGCGGTATAAAAGATGTCTCGTTGGCGGCGAACAACTCTCTTGGCGTCACCTATGCCTTCGACGGAAGTCTGCGCAATGGTCCTTTGCTTGTGAAAGACACCGCCGTGCTCTTCTCGAATTTGTTTAGACCGACCATTGATCGTTTGTACCTCGCTTTAGGTCTGCCGTTCTATGAAGACGGAACTGTGCCCCATCCTTCGCAAGGTCTGCCACGCATTGGAACCAACGCACCACCGGCAAGCTATGCAGCGACGTTGTTCTCCTCAGATACTTATCGTTTGAATTGGGTCAGTGACACGTCAAGTGCGGCCACACAGTATGCCATGCTGCAAGGGGGCGATTGGCTCAGTGGTGCTGGCGCTGGCCGGTATAACTTTGAGATGAAGCAGGACGGTGAAGTGAGTACCCGCGTGGGTCACCGCTGTGTTATTCGCTTAGCACCCGAATTGAACCCTTGACGTCAACGTAATCAGGTCCATATTAACTCCTAGTAGTGTCTAGCTAGGAGGTCTCATGAACAAGTTTGATCAAGTAGTTACCGGTGCGTTGGATATTGCTCAAGCCGAGGCACTCAAACGCAAAAATACCGAACTTCACGCTGAGCACGTGCTGTGGGGTCTCGTCCAAAGCAAATCGAGCTACGCGGGTAGAGCTCTCAAAGAGCATTCCAAAGAAATTGAAGGCCTGCTCCTTAAACTTCCACATGCGGGCCAAGCGGTGCCGCTGGAAAGCATGCGCCCCTCGGCCAAGCTGCAAGAATGGCTCACACTGGCCGGCGGTCAGGCCGCACAAAGTGGTCGCGGTGAAATCGCGGAAAAAGATTTACTGCGCTTCTTGCCGCAAATTTTCCCGATGCTCAAAATTGATTTCGAAAAATTCCAAGACGTCGGTGAAGAAAATGAAGTCCCCGCGTTTTTGATCAACCTCAATGAGCTGGCCACGGCCGGCAAGCTTGATCCCGTTATCGGGCGCTCGAAAGAGATCCGTGCGGTGATGGAAATTCTTGGCCGCCGTTCTAAGAATAATCCAGTTCTGGTAGGGCCGGCGGGAGTGGGTAAAACCGCCATCGTCGAAGGTCTTGCGGAGCAGATTATTAAAGGGGATGTGCCTGACGTTCTCAGAGGGAAAACCGTCTATTCTTTGGAGATGGGCTCACTCATGGCGGGAACGAAGTACCGCGGTGATTTTGAAGAGCGTATCCAGAGCCTTCTGAAATTTATTAAATCGCAAAATGGCGAAGCGATTCTCTTCATCGATGAGATTCACCAACTGATTGGCGCTGGTCGCACGGATGGCGCGATGGACGCCGCTAATCTGCTCAAGCCTGCACTTGCGCGCGGTGAATTGCACTGTATCGGTGCTACGACACCGGATGAATTTCAAAAGTATATTCTTAAAGACGCCGCCCTTGAACGTCGTTTCCGTCCAGTGCCGGTGGATGAGCCTTCTAAAGAAGACGCCGTGGAAATTCTCATGGGTGTGCGCGGAAAGCTTGAGGCCCACCATGGGATTAAGATTTCTGATGAGGCGGTCTATGGAGCGGTTTTCCTCTCAGATCAGTACATCACAGATAAGAATTTGCCGGACAAGGCGATCGACCTGATTGATGAAGCGGCCAGCAGCTTAAAGCTTTCAGCGGAAGCGATGCCAGCGAAGCTCGTGGAGCTCGAAGCGGAGTTGCGCTCGAAGCGGGTGCTCTCACAGATTGAGAAAGACAATAAAACCCTCTCCCAGGATATCACTCGTCTGCAGCAGCAGTTTGATGGTGAGAAGTTGGTGTGGGAAAAAGAAGTGGCCGCACTCAAGACCGTGTCAGAGGTGAAGGCGCGCATTGATCGCTTGAAGTTTGAGCTTGAAACGGCCGAGCGTCGTCAAAGTTACGAAGAAGCATCAAAAATTAAATACTCACTGTTGCCTGAGGCAGAGAAACAGCTCGCGCAGTTTCAAACCGATTGGGTGTTGGGACAAAAACACGTCGCGGCCGTCATTGCCCGCCAGACTGGCGTGCCGGTTGAAAAGATTTTGAAATCGAAGCAAGAGCACATTCTTAAACTCGAAGAGTTTATGAAGAAGCGTGTGTATGGGCAGCCTGAGGCCATCAAAGAAATCAGCGAATGCCTGATTGCGTCCCATGCCGGACTCACGGCGGCCAATCGTCCCTTGGGCTCCTTCTTGCTCTTAGGACCTACGGGAGTGGGGAAAACTGAAACGGCGAAAGCACTTTCAGAGTTCTTCTTCGAGAATGATGAGCACATGGTGCGTTTGGATATGTCGGAGTTTTCCGAGAAACATAGTGTCGCTAAACTCATTGGGGCACCGGCCGGTTACGTAGGATATGACGATGGCGGCGTGCTGACAGAGGCCATCCGTCGCAAGCCGTATAGCGTGGTGCTGTTCGATGAGATCGAAAAAGCCCATCCGGACTTCGCTGATATTTTGCTGCAGATTCTCGACGATGGCCGATTGACCGATAACAAAGGTCGCACCATTAGTTTTAAAAACTGCATCTTGCTGATGACGTCGAACTCGAAGAGTCCAGAGACCGAGTTCAAGCCAGAGGTGCTTGGGCGTATCGACGCGATCTTGAAGTACCGTGCTTTGGATAATTCGATTATGCGTCAGCTGATTGATAAGCAGACCCGTTTGCTGAACGAGCGGTTGAAAGGCAAAAAATTAGAGATTAAACTCGACTCGACGGCCTATCATACTCTGACAGAGCAGGGTTACGACGCCACTTATGGGGCGCGTCCCTTGAACGCCGTCTTTAATCGTTTGGTGACAAGACCGCTCTCGCGTTTGATCCTTGAAGACAAATTGCCCCAAGGAGTTGTCACAATGAAATGGGACGGCAAAGAGATGACAACGACCGCATGAGATGGCTTTTCGTATTAGGTCTTTTTTTAGGATGTACGACCGTGAGCTACAAAGTGAGTGACCATTTTGATGGTAAGAAGTTTTTCAATCCCTGGGGAGAAAACGTCGCGAAGTCTTTATGGGACGTGATGAAATGGAAAATCACCTCGGACGCAAAGAATTGGGAAGAGGTATCCGAATCCCAGCATCATGAACTGCCGGCGGTGACGGCCGGCCAGACCTCAGTGACATGGGTGAACCATTCGACTTTTCTCATCCGTGCCCAGGGATTGAATATTCTTACTGATCCTGTGTGGTCCAAGCGCACGAGTCCGTTTTCTTTTGCAGGGCCTAAGCGCGTTCAGGCACCCGGACTCTCTTGGGATAAGTT
>JBEIPE010000253.1:0-4326 GCA_040377215.1 Halobacteriovoraceae bacterium | reverse complement strand
TCAGCTGGTCTCGCGCAGTTCATTGGCGATCGTCAGTCGCTCTACGGTGACTGGGCCTACTACCGCAAAGAACTACAAATTTATCGTGGCCTCACAGTTAAAGACGTCCAAGGTGCCTGTCAGCGTATGTTCGCTCAGCCTGCGCATGTTTGGGTGACGGTGTGGGAGAAAAACCCAGGCGAGCAAGCGGGCAAAGTAGGGAGCGCTCAATGAAATATTTAATTCTTCTTCTTATCAGTACGGTATCTTTTGCGGCAGATTTTCGTAAAGACGATATTCAGCGTTTGCAGTGGGGCGATTACAAAACCACTTGGCTGGAAGACAAACGCTTCCCACTTGCTACCGTCACGATGTACTTCTCCGATGGTGCACTCCGCGACGGCGCCAAGAATGCGGGCGCGACTCAAGCCGCTTTTGACCTGTTGTTCTCTGGAACAAAGGATCACAGCCAGCAGGCCTTGAGCGAGTTCTTTGATTTCTACGGAGTAGATTTCAGCCACAACGTCACTCACGAATACTCAGTGCTTTCTTTCTCGGCTTTGGTGAAAGATCTTCCGGCCGTGGTCGATCGCTTCTGCCATGTGGTTAAAGAAGCGCAGTTCCCACGCTCAGAACTTTTGCCCCACCAAAAACGTTCTCTCGCAAAACTGCGCAATCTTCCGTCTAATCACAGCGCACTGGCGGAACGTGCTTTCCGCAGCCTCATGATGAGAGGCTCAAGCTATGAACAGGCGACCGAAGGTAACATTGCTTCTTTGGAATTGCTCCGTTCAGAATCCTTGCAGAAGCGTTGGAATGAATTGCGTGACGAAGCTCCTAAGCGCTTTTATGTGAAAGGCCCGAAAGAGGCGCTCTTCATCCGTGATCAGTTCTTACAAAAGTGCGGCTGGAAGACAGGCGCATCTCAACCGTTTCGTTTGAAAAATCCTGTCTCAGGCATGGGCCACAGAATTTTCCTCGTTCCTGTTCCAGGTGCAAACCAAGCGCAAATTCGCATCGGCCGCTACTTGCCAGCTTCAGAGGCCAAAGACCCCGATGAGCGTTTGCGTTTCGCCAGTGATTTCTTGGGCGGTGGTTTTACCGCTCGCCTGATTCAAGAAGTGCGCGTGAAGCGTGGTCTGACATACTCGATCGGAAGCTATGTAAGCTTGCAGGCGGAGTATGGCCGCAGTGGTGTGAGTACTTTCTCGAAAAATGAGACGGTCGCTGAAACCATTAAAGTGGTGAAAGATATTCTCGAGCAGAACACGAACCCAGCGAACATCAAGCAAGAAGACATCGAGCACATGCGCAACTATATCGTTGGCAACTATCCCTTCTCATTCGAAGGCTCTGATAGCTTCCTCATGCAGCTCTTGGTGCTTGATCACGTCGGAGAGCCACTTGAGAAGCTCTACAAGTTTCCAGAGCACGTGAAGGCCCTTGGTCAACGTGAGTTGTCCGATGCTGTTCGCAAGTTGTTTACCTGGGATGAGCAAGTGGTGGTTGTGGTGGGTGACCCGTCACTCGTTGGGCCGCTTTCAAAGATTCGCCAAGTTCAGATCATCAAACCAGAAACGTTGCTCTAGCCTGCGGATGTTTCAGAGTTCATCAGCGCGCCTGGATAAACCACCAGGCGTGCCGCATGAATCACGCCGCTGGTATCACTTCCCGGACGTAACGTAAGAGTTCCCGTCGCATGAAGCTCGCCTTGAAAATGGCCGTGAATTTCAACGTCATGGCCGAATAACTTTCCCACCACGCGTGATGTTTTCTCTAGGATCAGCTGCGAGCCTTCCGCCGCATACAATTCACCATCGATCTCCCCACTGATTGAACTGCGTCCAGAGAGATGCAGCACACCCTTAAGCTTGGTGCCATCACCGACGATGTTGAAGCGAGCTGTCTTGAAATCGGTGATATCCATATTACTGGCCTGATGCTTTGAAGGGGCCCGTCAATTCCTGACGGATAAGAAGATCGCCTTCGCGGTTGAAGACGATGACAAGGAAGCGTGAATCAGAGTCGGCAGGAGGGAAGGGTGCCTCTACTGGTCTTAGGCGAGCCACGGCGAAACTTTCACCTTTGTTGTAGCGAATACCTTCTAACCATTCTTGCGCCGTCATGGCCGGATAAGGAGCAAGACCGCGGTTATCAATTTGAAAAACGAAAACATGCCCTGTCACACGATCTTCCGGTGAACCGGTGTTGATCAAGTTAAAGCGCAAGACTCGTTTGCCCGCGCCATCTTCCAGCGCGATATTTTCTAACTTTAATGAGCTTTTTGCCGTGAGATCTTGCAGAGCATAGGGCTTTTTCACGGGACCCAACCACAACTCACTTTCCGTGGTGGTGGTCTGTGCAAGTTTATTTTGCATGGCCACTTGCGCGAGTTTGAGCGCCTTGAGTTCAGCTTCGGCATCGGATGTGTCCGCCACTTCAGGTCGGCCAGGAAGACTTGGCAAGCTCACACGGCCACTGACTTGAGGAGCTTTCCACCACAGACTAAAAGCAATCGTCGCGATCAGCACCAAAACAATGCCCAAAGGCAATGTGATGAGAAAGCGCTTGAGCGTGTTTTTAGGAATAACCAACAGTCGCGGTGGCTCAGGATGGTCGTGGAGAATGATGTGAATGTCTGAAGACTCTTTTTCAATCATCGATGGTTACTCTTTGAAAAAACGCTGAGAGGGAGTGAAGGCGACGTTCTCACCCTCAGGATATTTTTCCCAAAGTTCGGCCACGATCTTCCAAGCGTAGTCTTCGTCTTGGCGCAAGAAGAGGGTCTTCTTACCAGTGTCGTTGATGACTACCGAGCGATAGTCCTGGCGCAAAGTCACGACGGCATAATCCTCGGCCTGTAAAATCGAGATGGAGTCGAGAGTGATTTTCGGAGTATCGGGACGAGAGAAGACCGCTTGTTTGTAGGCCTTGTAAGAAGCATAGCCGCCTTTCGAGCGGTCACGAAATTCTTGTGGATGGTAGTAAGAGATATAGTCGTTGAAGCGTTTTTCTTTCCACGCATTCGCCCAGCCTTCCACCACGCCCATCAGCTCGCCACGTTTCTTGTCCCAAGTGTTACGGGCCAGGTAGTTTACTTCTTGCACGATGATGATCTGAGTATTCGTGAGATCAAGATACTTCGAAACTTGCTTGAGATCGCCATCATTCACAACAACGCAGCCACGGGAGTCGAGTGCCTTATCGATCCGAGAGGCATCGTCTGTCGAGTGCAACCAGATACCGCTGCCGGTTTTGCCTGAGCGCTGATCCATCAGGTTAGGGTAGTCTGTGGTGAAAGCGCCGGCGCCGTACATCTTCGCCATCTCGCCGTGGCGTTGTTTCAGATTGGCCGCCGAGTAGAAATCTAGAAAGTTGTAAATACCTTCAGGTGTTTTGCGATCACCTTCGCGGGCCTTGTCGCCTTTGATTTTTCCGCTGGCGACTTTGAATTTTTCTACGAGCTTGGGCATGCCAGCTTGGTTTTCATAAACCGACATGGTGTGAGTTGATTTTTCTACCAACAAAACGTGATGGTTGAAGAGAGGGTCGAGGGCCAACAAATGACCTGGCAAAAAGTCTTGGGCACTCACTGGTGTGGCCAACAAACTTAAGGCGACGAGAACGAGACTAAAAAATCGCATGGGGAATCCTCTAAGGTAGATATCCCTGGAATTTTATTACGCTCTATCCCCCCGTACAAGTAACAAACGCAGAGTTGCCGAGCGGATTACTCCAGAAATCTTTGCCGCTTCCCGCAAAAAAGTGAGCAAAGCCATCTTCCTGATATCATTTGAGATAGCACCTATTATGAGCAGGAGATGACTGTGTCAAAAATTAAGCCTTCGCAGGTCGGAAAGGACCTCGGGACCTCGCTGATGCGATTGGGTTTCCATGAAGATGATAAGCTGGCCGAATTCTTGGCCATGCCACAGCACAGAAGTATTCAAAAAAAATTCGATGCGGTTTTTCCGTCAATCGCAAAACCTAAGTTTGCTTCAGCTTCTGCACTTGAAGGTGGGCCTGCTGAGGCTCCAGAGGAATTAGATTTAGGTTCAGAGTTGGATTTGGGTGCAGGAGAAGAGATGGCGATGAGTGACGATAAAGAACTTGATTTGGGTGATGGCGGCGAGCTCTCTTTGGGTGACGATGATATTCCACAAAGTTTGCCTTCTGATGAAGGGCTTGATCTTTCTTTGGGCGACAATTTCTCATTGGATGACGAGCTGGTCAGTTCACCGCTCGCAGAGGATGGCACCAGCACCAGTCTAAAGCTTGGCGATGATATTAATTTGGACGATGAAGTCCTTTCAAAATTGGCCGAGATTGATGAGATCATGCAGGCCG
>JBEIPE010000352.1:0-2871 GCA_040377215.1 Halobacteriovoraceae bacterium | reverse complement strand
TCTAAAAGCACTGTGAGAAGAATAAAGCCGAGCATGAGAGGGATCGGGCCGAGCTCAAGTGCGCGTAGCACCTCTGAGCCTTTCACCGCCATGATGAGACCCATATTTGAGATGCTGAAAAGCTGAATGAACTGAGCAGCGAAGAAAACCATGACCAAGTACGGCGCCATGGTGACCATCGCTTCCTGCATCGCCTTCACCACATCGTTTTGGTTCTTGAACGTCTTAGAAGCAAAGCCGAAAGCTAAACCTGGTAGGGCCCCGAACAAGAAAATGATGGCCACGACACCTTTCAATGCAGCTGAATGAAGGAAGTCCGGAGTAGCGGGATCTCGCAAGTAACCGTCGGCGGGCACAAGACCAGCGAGCAAGAACAGCACAAGGCCTAAGGCCACAAGACCCGACCACAGCAAGCCGCTTTTTTCACCAGCGCTGAGCTTCTCAAGCGCCCCACGCGGACTTTCGCCTTTGTAATCGCCCAAGAATGGGATGGTGATTTTATTGGCGATCAAAGTGCCGATACCAATAATGAGCAATGAAGATGTCGCCATGAAGTAGTAGTTCGAAAGTGGGCTTACCACGTACTCCTTATTGAGGATGCGCGCGGCTTCTTGTGAAATGCCTGAGAGCAAAGGATCGGCCGTGCTGAGAAGAATGTTAGCAGCGAAACCACCCGAGACACCGGCAAAACAAATCGCGATCCCAGCGATGGGATTGAGGCCCGCGCTATGGAACGTCAGACCTGCGAGAGGAATCAACAGTACGTAACCAATGTCACCGCCAGTATGAGACATGACACCCGCCAGAAGAACGGCCGGCACCAGTAGGGCCCTTGGTGATTTAAGAACTAAAAGACGCAGAAGTGTGGAGAGTAATCCGCTTTTTTCAGCAATACTGAAACCCAACATCGCCACGAGCACTGTGCCCAAGGGCGCAAAGCCCGTATAGTTCTTCACCATGTCTGTGATGATGGTGCGAAGTCCGTGCGCCGAGAAAAGATTCACCGCCGTGAGCGTGTCTTTCGAAACAGGATGGAGGGCCGTGATGCCCATGACGGAGAAAACTGCCGAGAGAATAATGACGACAAACATCAGAATAAGAAACATGAGCGCTGGATGCGGAAGAGCGTTACCAGCGCGTTCAACGCGAGCAAGGAAGCGATAGAGAAGAGATGATTCGTTCGACATGGGCCCCTCTTGGATAAATATTATTTAATGCTATATTTGAGGTAGAATTTAAGTCTACAAAATACTGAGAATACTTTCCGTGCCGCCATTAACAGCAAGTCTAGGTACTGTTTTTGCCAGTGTCCGTACGGATGCCATGATCTTCTTTGTCCTTCCTCTGCTTATTGCGATCTTTGGCTTCACTGCATCTGGTATTTTGCCAACGCCCCATCCGTTTTTTTATCCTTCTCTTATCGTGCTGTTTGATATGCCCCACTTGCTGTGTGGCTATTGGGCGATGCTGACTTCTCGAAGCGATAATACAAAATTGCGGTGGGCCTTAGTTGCGGTGGCAGCGGGGATTCTGGTGGCTTTTTATCTGATGCTCTATTTCAAGCAAGTGGACTTCTTGCTGGTGTTTGTGGCCCATCTTTCTCTTTGGCATTTCATTAAACAACAACAAACCTGGTTTCATCTTTCCATGCGTCCGCTCGAGGCTGCCCACCAACGTTTAATGTGGGTTAATAAGGCAGGCATATATGGTGTGACTTGGGGATTTTTTTTGATCGGCCAGTGCGGTACCGATATCACTGGTTGGGATCGGGTCAACGACTTAGTGACACTTCCCATGTTTCTCTACAAACCTCTGTGGATTTTAACAGCGCTTTCTCTGGTCGCTTATGTCATCGCCCATCTCATGATCTATCTGCGCACGAAGCAGGTAGCAGTCTCAGCACATTTCATTTGGCTTGGAGCGGGAATCATTTGGGGCATATCTCGGTTGCTCAATAACAACTACGCCTCACCGGCACTCATCATTATTCCTCATGCGGTTTCTTATTTGGTCTTGCTTCATAAATACGTCAAGGTCCATGGCCCAAAGACATGGCCTGTCTCCCCAGTAACACTCCTTTGGGGAATCTATTTCTCCGCGACCTTGATTCAGGTCTATGAGTACAGCGAACTCCTGGAGCATCGAAACTATGAGCAAGCAAGTTGGGGGCTCTCCCTCGCTCTCGCGCTGGGAACGATCCACTTCATTCATGATAAAATTCATTGGAACAGTCACGACAATCCTGGTTGGTCGCGGGGAGTGCTTAAAAGTTGAAGAGAGCGGCGAAGGCGGTTTTACTATGCATCTCTACGTCACTCGCATGCACGAGTTCATTTTTATTCTATTCCCAATATTTGAAATGGGAATTCAACAGTGAGGGGCGAGCTTTTGATCCCCTTGATGGGACTGTCTATACTGACGATTCCTTTGTGTGGGGGATTGTCGCCCTAGTCTTGTTCATCCCTTTGATCTTAGCGTGTTTGCAGTGTTTGCTCGCGGTCTTGAGTCGACCAAAATCCTGAAAGAAAGTAACGAGAGCCAAACAATTGCGGGCCTCGATTTCAAAACCGGCCTATGAAGTCTCCAAAACCAAGGAGCTTTCATGAAATCGACACTTCTCATTTGTTCTCTGCTTATCTCGAGTTTTAGCCATGCATCGATCTTCATTCCTCAGGCGCTGAAATTGCCCTGCTACAACGTGGCAGTCATGACGGCCCAGAAACAGACTTTAAAACTTAATAAACCGGTGTCTGAGACATCGATCTCTAGCGCTGAGCAAATGGATGGAGTGTCTTCGTTTGTCGTCGTCGTAAGAGCAGAGTTTGAAGAGCAGGTGAACTCTGAAGAGAACGACATCTACTTCAAGGTCGA
>JBEIPE010000283.1:0-3827 GCA_040377215.1 Halobacteriovoraceae bacterium | reverse complement strand
CCTACGTCTACGATGCCATTCTCATGCGAACTGAGCAGCAAGCGGCCACTCTTGAGGCCCGCTTGAGTTCATGGCGTGGCATTTTACAAAACCCTCCTTCATCGGACCAGTTGCGGACCAGTTTTCCTGAAGTGCACTCTCTATGGGAAAATCAAAGCCTCAAATTCAAGCGCCAAGACACCGCCCTAGGTGAAAATCTTGCCCCTGCCCCTTGGCAAATGTTGCGGATCAAAGATGCCGCTTACCTGGTGATGGATGGAGCGGGCCGCCGTGTCGTGATTGAACTCTCCCTGCTGGCCAATGAAGTAGGCCCCTTCAAACTAGGACTCTACTCACAAGACGGCCGCGTGTTGCTGGACTCCACTCAAAAAATTTCTATGGTGGAGAAAGATCACTGGCTGTGGGAGTTGCTCTCGCAACCCACCTCACAAGGTGTGCGCGAAACAAAGAACCAGTTGATCGTCGCTTACGCAAAAATTCCGGCCATGGGTTGGGTACTCACGTCACAACTTGATAAGTCTGCGGCCTTCGCTGTCGCTGGTTACTTGGTCGATAAATCTATTTTCTTCGGCTTGCTCATTTTAGGTGTGGCGATCTTGGTGGGGATTCTCGCTGTTCGGCCATTGACGTCGCAGCTTGAAGACCTGACCTCACTCACAGACGCTGTGGGTGGTGGAGATTTCTCTCAACGCGTGAAACCTCGCACCCATGATGAAGCCGGTGCTCTTGCTGATTCATTTAACATGATGGCAGAAAAAATCACCGTCTACATGGGTGAGATGAAAGAGAAGGCGCGCTTAGAAAACGAATTGCAAATCGCCCAGTTGGTGCAGAAAGCTTTCTTCCCACCGACTTTGATTCATCTTCCTGGTGTTGAATTGCGCTCTTACGCAGCTCCCGCTAGTGAATGCGGTGGCGACTGGTGGGGACAAATTGATTTTGGTGATTCAGTACTCATCATGATGGCCGATGCCACTGGACACGGTGTTCCGGCGGCCCTCCTCACGGCCACAGCGAATGCATGCAAAGAAGGCATCAAGGCCTTGAGTGAACTTGATCCCACTTTGCCACAAAATCCTGCGCGAGTTATGCAGTACCTCAATCGCACGGTGTGTTCATCAGGTGATCAAATTCAGATGACCTGTTTTGTAGCAAGCTGGCATCGCCCCTCTCGGAGTTTGGTCTATACCAACGCCAGTCACCCACCAGCGCTCGTATTTGTGGCGCCCGTCGGGCGTCAGGCGACGAAAGACGATCTACGCCCACTGCTCGAGGCAAATGGTCCGCGCTTAGGACAACAGAGAGATGCCCTATATATTGAAAACTACGTAGAGCTCCCGCACGATGCTAGAATGGTTCTCTACTCTGATGGTCTCACGGAGGCGAGCGATCCTGCAGGTCAGCCCTGGGGACAGCGACGTTTTATGAAGGCCCTTGTTGAGCTCTTTACCTCCCAGGATGGGGATCCCCAGCATGTGGTGAACGAGATGCTGACTCACCACCAACATGCGACGTTTGATGACGACGTGACTTTGGTTTGCGCGAGGTTGGAGTGATCAAGCCGGAACGGATCGCGATCTTTACCAAAGAAAATGAACTTTACGACGGACTGGCTTTAGCTCTCAGTCCACTCGCTCCTGTGGTGCGCTCTCCAGATAGTCTCGATAGCAAAACTCTCGTGTTGGTGGATGAACGTAAGGGCCCGGCCATCAACGAACTCAAACCAACGCTCCACATGCCTTGGCTTTTTTGGATCGGCCAGCGCGACGACAAAGAGCACATTCAATTCATTCACGAGCATCATCTTCATCACCTGATAGGACTCGATGCCGTTCGTACTCCTTGGGAAGCCGAACTCCAGATCAAAAAAATTTTTGCAGGCAAAGACAAGTGGTGGGGCCTCAAGCCTTATCTCAGTGCCGGGACAAGCACGGACGGATTCAGCCTGTCTGAATCGAATAAGCGTGGAACAGATCAAGTACAAGAAATTCTCAAACTCCAGGAGTGGAGTGAGTTTTTTGATTCACCTCAAGAGCACCTTGCTTTGATCGCCAATGAACTCGTCTCGAACGCACTCTACAACGGTCCAGAAGACAAACGCTCGGGGTCGGCGCACTACCCGATCGATCGCAAGGACCCCGTTTTTTTACGTGGTAGTGAGTTGGTGCAAGTGAACCTGGGCATGGACAACCATGCTGTCAGTTTGAGTGTGATGGATTGCTTTGGAACACTCGATTGGACCAAGACCGTAGGCAGTCTCCATCGCGGCTTCCAAGAGAAAACCGTGCAGTATAAAAAAGGCGGCGCGGGTCTGGGACTTTACCTCGCCTTCTCTCACGGCAATCAGTTCATCGTGAATCGTCGTGCGGGTTTGCGCACAGAAGTGATTTGTCTTATTGAAAAAAATCGACGTTACCGCCAGTACAAGGGACGTCTCAAATCTTTCCATTTCTTTGAAGAGGCCTCGTCATGAGTAAGTTAAAAATTGATAAAGAACTGTTGGACGGAGTCCTCACCGCACAACTCGCTGGAACGATCGATGAGGATGCCGACTTCACTCCACTACAAGGTCTTTCACAGCCTTCCGTGATCTTTGATTTTCACGGTGTCACCATGCTCAACTCCTGTGGGATCCGCGAGTGGGTCAGCTTCATTGCGAAACTTCCTCCAGTCACACGAGTGACCTACCGTCGCTGCCCGCAGATCATCATTGAGCAGATCAATATGGTTCACGGATTTTTCCGGGAAGGGGCCGTGATTGAAAGCTTCGCAGCGCCTTACTACTGCGAGCACTGTGATAAAGAATCAAAAGTTTTACTGAAAACTTCTCAAGTGCAAAATCGCAAAGCCCCAATACAGGCCTGTCCCCATTGTGGTGAGGCCGATATGGAGTTTGATGCACTTGAAGAACAGTACTTTCACTTCCTCAAGAATCAAGGCTAGAGATGCTGACCCATTACGATCATTTATTTGAGCCGATCGTAGTGCTGGACCTCCAGAAAAAAGTGGTCCACTGCAACCCGGCGTTTAATCTGTTCTCGAAACAGCCGCCGCGTGTTTTACGGAATATCGAATTTCTCTTTCAACTTTTCGAAGCCAAAGATTTTGACCTTGAAGGCTGGATTGACCAGGGCTTCCTCAAACTTGAGTTGCGAGTCTCACCTGAACTCGAACTTATTCATGTACGTGAAAAAGACCTCACATCTCACGTCGTGCTTCGCCAGTTTCCACTCGAATTGCCGGAAGGAACCTTTTTGGCCGTTTCGATTCACGACATTTCTATTGAGAAGAATCTCTACGACAAATACCGCCAGCAGTTACAAGAGTTGCATGCTACGCACGCGCAAATCGTTCAGGCAGATAAGCTCGCCACTCTCGGTGAAATGACCGCCACTATCTCTCATGAAATTTCTAATCCACTGACTATCGCGGTGGGGAACACAGAACTGATCGAAGTTTATCTCGCCAATCCTGATCCAGCGTCGGTGCGCAACGAACTCATTCGTGCCAACACGGATATCCGTGAAAGTATCGATCGCATCCACACCATCATTCGCAACATGAAGCATTTCCTGTGGCAGAGCGAAGACACCAAAGAGTTCTGCTCGCTGGAAGATGCTATTAAACATTCTGTCGAATGGCTGAGGGCCCCGATTGAAGCCGGCGGTGTGAAAGTTGAAACGTTGATGCTGACACAAGACTCCGTGGTATTGGCGAATCCATTGAAGATCGAGCAAGTGATTATCAACTTAGTGAAAAATGCCATCGATGCGTTGGTAGAAAAGAACACGGCAGCTCCTCATATCCTCATTGAGTTGCGCCGCAAT
>JBEIPE010000429.1:0-1975 GCA_040377215.1 Halobacteriovoraceae bacterium | reverse complement strand
CGTCGCTGCATCTTCACCGAGAGAAATGGCAAACACGCGGTCGCGAGGAATCTCCCCCGCTTCAACAGATTTCTGCAAGCGGCTCATTTCTAGTTGGCAGGGTGCGCACCAGGTGGCCCAGTAGATCGTTACGGCCCCACCTTCTGGCGGATAACTGATACTCTCACCGCTTCCAATGACTTGCCGACTGACGACGGGAATCGTTTTTCCTTCCATGGCAAAGTTGGCGAGCATGGTGGGTAAACGAAAGACGGCCAGTGCGATCAAAATGAGCGCCAATACGACGTCTGATATTTTGATTTTGTAGTTATAGATCTTCATGCCAGAATTTTCTTCCATTCGCTGCATTAAAACAACCGTCATTTCAACAACTCTGCGTCTTTTCGCCTTGGCACTCAAATCGCAAGACATAAGTCATAAACACTCCCCCATTACGTATATATGTACATATATACTTTTTTATGTTAGGATACCTATGAGTTGGCATGTGCAAATGACGTTTAAGACTGAAAAAACGATCGTTGATGCTCGTAAGACACCGATTGATGTGAAAGCCGCTGCCATCATTTTAATGAATGATCTTAGGATGTTTGGACCTGCCGTTGATTGGCCGAACTATGGCAAACTCAAGAATCAAGGTATAGGGATTGATCGACGGCACTGTCATCTTCAAAAAGGTCGCCCGACTTGGGTGGCTTGCTGGGAAGTTCATTCGAAATATAGATTAATCGAGGTTTATTATGTCGGCACACACGAGAAAGCACCCTACTAAATCTAAAGCGGCCCTCAAGCGTGAGATTGCTAATAAACTTGAGCAAGTCAACAAGACTGAGGACCTCATGATTCTCAATAAAGTCATCGACAAGTATCTTCCTTCAACCAGATCTCGCACACCAGAAGAAGTTTTTGGTGAGGATTGGACAAATCCTGTCAAAAAACTCGGTCGTATGATTCAAGGTTTGCGTTTTCGTGAAAACATGAGCCAGATTGAACTCGCAAAAAAACTCAAGGGCGTGAAACAATCTAACATCTCCGCATGGGAGAATGGCAAAGAGCCCGTGCCCGAGAAGAGACTCAAGCAGATGTCGACGCTCTTTGGTAGAGATCTAAAAAAAATGATGAAGGAAGACTAAAACATCACCGTGTACATCGCTGTGAGGTTCCCGCTGGTGGTGGGATAGATCGCTAGCGTCTCGTTCATATCCATGTTCATGATGGAGTCAAAGATGACTCCGCCGACGAATTGCCCCATGGAATATCCGACCAGCGTATCTGAGGGATAGTGCATCTTTCCTTCCACGCGCGACCACATTGTCGCAGCTGTGTAGGCCCCGCTGGTGATCACCAACGCCTTACCCACGTAAGGATTGAGATTAGACGCTGCTACGTTTCTGCGCACGAGAAGATGGTAGGTTGATGCGCGCATGGAGTGGCCAGAGGGCATACTCTTATTGTTTTTCTCGTTGGGTCTTTCTCGCTTGAAGAAATCTTTCGAATTGTTGGAAGCCGACAGCGAGCCTTTGTTGGCGAGCCACATGGCCGTACCGCCCTTGAGTTTATTGAACGCATAACCGCCGTAGCTGCCATCCCACGAGGTGGTGAGCATCAGCGTCGCGTAGGACGCCTTCTGCATCATTTCCTCATGCTCGTTACTCTCTTCGTCTGCAGTTGCGATGCTTCCGTAGATCGGCGTTTCTTTAGAGCCCCAGTCAGAGATTTTCTTATCTTGCTTGGTGAATCCGATGACCGCGGCCCCGATGAGAGGGGCCCACACGTTGGGGTCTTTCGCATTATCAACGAAGGCCCGGCCAATTTTTTGCGCCTTGAATTTAAAAGCGTTTTTCCCCCACTGGCCTTCTCTTTTGATAAAGGCACAAGAAGTGAAAGACAGAAGCAGACAAAGAGTGATGATGTGTTTCATTTATTAAGCCTAAGGCACATGTTAATTTTTTTCCATGTCGCAAGTGTCATTATT
>JBEIPE010000170.1:0-6339 GCA_040377215.1 Halobacteriovoraceae bacterium | reverse complement strand
TTGTGTCAGCGCAAGGTTTGGCACATCGCCAGCGCCGTAGTGGGAACGTAGCGTGATGCCTTCAGGAGTGAGGCGCGTGAGTTCCGAATTGAGCGACGGACCCTTAGGCCAATTCAAAGCTACTTTGGTGAAGTCTGGAGTTTTCATGCTCTCCCCTTCCACCAAAGCACCAGCGCTTCGAGGGTCGCCAGAACGTCTTGTCCGGCAAAAAGATTGAGACATCCCTGCACGGGAGTTTTGCCGGCAACATAACAACGCTCACCTACGGTAGTGAGGCGCGCATGGTCTTCATCTGTGGAGACCCAGGCCGTGACGGGAGCGATTTGTGTTTTGAGCCACGCTGTTGCTTGCTCTAAATTCAAACCTGGACCACTGTCGATAACCTGCAATCCAAGAAGTTCAAAGTAGTTCTTGGTAAAATTAAAACGCGCTTGGAGGGCGGCATAATCACCCACCACGGCAATCGATACAATTGGTTTTTTGGTTAGACTCAAACGCAGCTCTTCAAAGCCGCGGGCCAAGCGCACATGATCATTTTTCATCCAGCGCGCCTGGAGCTTCACCAGCTCACTGGCTTCTGGAAAATCATTCACACCTGTCTGTACTAAGCGACGAGTGGCAAAACGCTTCTGTACATCTTCCCAGCGCTTATCAATCTCAACACCTAAATGTGTTTCACGCTCGGTCGCGGACAACGCCATCAGACGCTGCATAATCTTCCAGGCTTCCTCTCCGAGTGTGCGCGTAAGTTCTTCCAACGTATGTCCGCCGGATGCTGGATCCGACACTTCGCCTAAGGCCGATTCATTTTGCAGCACCAACTGTGTCGTGAGTGCCAGACGTTGCGCACGATCCCGCTCTAAGAGTGGCAGGTCGGCAATCAAATCGAAGGGCAAGGATTCCACCACGCCAGCGCCGGCGATATAACCCGCGGCTACCGATGTCGCGTTACGAAGAATATTGTTACTGCAATCAAGAGCGGTGAACTCACGCCAATTTCCGCGCGCCATCCAGGTGATGCGGCTCAAAAGTTCCACGCAACCCATTTCACGGAAGGCCGCTTCAGTAATCGCCTTCAGGGCACGCTTCTTAGCGATGGATTTAAAAAATTCACTGTCGAGAGTCACACCTACCGCGACAGATTCACCGCTGTGAGATTGCGCCCACTCAATCAAGTGCGTGAGTAAAAGACCCAACTCGTGGGCACTGTGACCGCCGCGAGCGACGACTTCATTGGCACCGATGACACGAAAAGCTTTCTGCGGCAAAGGAAGAGAGTCATGACAAACCCACAGGCGAGCCTCGCAGTTTTGCAAGGCCTCTCCGGCGTGAGTCAGTTCTTGTTTTAAGCGCGCATCATCCCAACCCAACAAAAAAGGATCGAGAATGAAATCCCACACGCCTGTAGCGACGAGCTTAGGAAGCTCACTCCATTTCACATCCGCTTCGCGTGTCCATGTGAGCGAGAGCGCTGCGCGACGAAAGCTTGGGTCAAACCAGTGCTGACCTTGGGTCGCCAAGGTTGCACGCGTTCCCCCTTCCGCCAGAGGGCGGGAGAGAAACCGGGCCAGGTCCTCGGTTTTTAGTTCTTTCTTAACAACTGCTTCCCAGTCCTGCTGAGTGGAGCTGAATTTCGACAACCATTCCATAGGGCCCATGTTAGCAAAAAACCGTCAGGCCCGTCCCCTGGAAAGGGTGTAGAATCTAGCCGGGAGAATGAATGGCTTTAACGCTTTTGGTTGAAAATAACCCTAAAATGATCGAGATCTACCTCATCAATTTGGCCACTTACGTGGGTCTCGAAATTGTTGTCGCTAAAAACAAAACAGAGGCCTTCGCACAGCTGGAGAAACAGCCGTTTCAGCTCATTATCAGCCGCGCCAAAATCGGCGCCGAAGACGTGGCAGTGCCCCTCGCTGAGGTCATGATAGCGAAGAAACTTTCTATCCCGCTGTTCGTTATTGGCCACGGCCTCTACCCAGCTCTTGCCCATGGAACACTCCCCAACGGACTCGATCTGCGCGGAGTTGTGAAAGGGGCCGCCAGTGCTCTCGGTATCACCGCTCAACAAATGGTGGAGAAAAAAGTCGAAGACTACTTCCCTGTTCCTATTCGCTACTTCGAGTGGATTAATTATCCACTCTGCAATCTTTTCTCAAAAGACGGACAGCTCGTATGCGGGGCGACGCTCAAGCTCGATCGCACTCTCATCAAAGGGCAAGAGTCCCTCTATGTCAGCAAGTTGGATCGCCTGCAAATCGTGAATCAAATCACCTCCGAACTGGTGGGTCGCCTGGAAGACAAAGAACTGAATCCAGACGAGAGCATTCAAGCAGGTGCCTCCAATCTTGAACTCGTGGCCCACAAGCTTATGAAGCTAGGGATTAACGAAGAGACCATTGGGTTGGCACAAAAAAATATGCTCTCACTTCGTCGCAACGTGAAGAGCTATCCGAAACTAGGAAATCTTCTTCAGCGCATGCTCGCCAATCAGGCCGGTTATCTCTATCGCCACACTCAGATCGTGACCTACATCAGTCTGCACATCGTCCGGAATATCGACTGGGGCACTCCCGAGCAAGAAGACAAGATCGCTTTCATCGCATTCTTCCACGACATCGCTCTCGAGACTGATGCTCAGGCGAAGATCCACACCAAAGAAGAGCTGCGCACCTGTAAGCTCGAATCGCGAGAAAAAATCCTCGTGGATAAGCATGCACAGCTGGCCGCCGAGCTGGTTCATAAGTACCCCCACGCACCCATGGGGGCCGATCAGATCATTCGCCAGCATCACGGCATGTTGAACGGAATCGGCTTTTCCGATCATTTCGGAGCAAATCTGTCACCTATGGCAATAGTTTTTGTTGTGGCTGAAGAGTTCACTCGCATCATTATTCAGCAGGAAAACGGCCCGTTTAACGGCAAAGACATGATTCGGGCCCTGCGTGAGAGCTTCCCGACCTCGCGCTTCCAAAAAATCATCGATTCACTCGAGCAAGTGGTGTTTTAGACAAGCGCATCTTTAGGCCAGACTTATGTTAAGCGGACCCTAATATATACCGAATAAGTAGGTATGAACGATCAACGCTGCCTGATCTGCAAATACCTCGGTGACCACTCTCATAAAGAGCTGTCGAAAGACCGCATTTACCGCGAGCGCGGGACCGATATTATGGTGCCGCTTTGCTACGGCCATTCCTGGGAATTATTTCGTGGCGGCCAACGTAAGTTTTTGGCCAGGTATCGAGAGAACTTCATGCACTTCTTCGGCACAGAAACTGAATCCGAATTGATCGATTACGTGAAAGGAAATTCAAAATCTTCTTTTGATCGCTGGGCTGCTTAGATTTGGCGCACCGTTGGGCGCGCATGCTTAAGCTAACGCCGCAATGTAGGCAACCCACGCATCACAGTTTTCACCGATCTCTGAGGGCGTGTAGACTCCATTCCCTCCACCCTTATTGTCATCGCCTTCCCAGAAAGCAATCGAGCGAGAGAAGCCCGCTTCCGTGAGAATTTCGCGCAACTCCGCAATCGTCCAGAGACGCCAATCATAGGTGAAGACGTTCTCATGCTTCTTGCCTTTGGCATCGCGGAAGTGAATCGCGAAGGTGCACTCAGCGGTAATGGGATTGAAGCTTTGGCATTCCCAATAGTACGTGAGGTCTTTCATTTTACGTTTGTCGGTCACGATCTTTTGGCTCTCTGGGCCGCCAAACAAATCCATAAAGAACATGCCCTGCTTGCCAAGGCCCTGACGGACTTTTTTGAAATAGCTCAATAACTGCGGTCGGGTCTTAAAGATAAAATAGGAAAAATTGAAAGCGCAGATGACATCACTGGTGGTGCTCGGTTTATCCAGCACATTACCTTCCACATAAGTCATGCGCTTGCGGGCGGCAGGACTCAGCTTACTCCAATGACGTTCCTTACCCATGGCAATAGGTTCTGGATCAAGATCAACGCCAAAGGCTTCGTTCTGTGGGGCACGAGAAACCCACGAGCATGAGATCGCGCCGGTGCCGCAGAAATCCTCACGCAATGTTTGCGGATAGCGGCCATGAAGTTTCTTAAACCATGTGCGCATGAAATCGACTTCAGTATCAGGCGTCTGAACTGCGCGTTCATACCAGTCGTACTTGGTCTTAAGGTCTAAATCACTCTTCATTACCTAACTCCCGTTCCACATAAACTCGCAAAGGGTGTTTTTCCCCGACGTATCGCCGAAGTAACTTTAGCAGAGTTTTCTTATCGCTACGACGCAAATCCCACCTCATTTGACCGAGACTTTGCCGACTATGATTTTCTAAATCCAATCCCGCAACTGCGCCCTCTGTATAAACAACGCGCCCGATCTGTTCCCAACGAATTTTAACGCGATTGTTCTCCTGGATATTCTTCACTCTGAGCCGCATGGGCACATCAATTCCTTCGAAGCCGACCACAAAATGATGACGAGTGGTCTGCAGTGGAGGAAAGAGGAAGATGAGCCCTGCGCTGATGAGCTCCGCAAAACGAAAGATCGTGCCGGCCGTGGCCAATGAACTAGCCACGATTCCACCGATGACATTGAAGTCATCCGGATTACCAACAAAGGTTTTTTCTAAGTAGGGAAACAGCTGGCCGTACTTAATCGCCACCGGAATAAGACACAAGACCAGCTTATCAAAGCGAGGCTCCTTGCGATCAAACTCATAGAGACGAGTCATCGCTAAGACTTTTTCTTCATTCGATAACTTCGCAAGACCCGCTACACGTGGATCTTCGGTCTGCTTCTTTTTTTGCTTAAGCGCAGCGACGGCCTGGGAGGGATGAGGGAGAGGAACATCAGGCAACTCCTCTAGGGAGATGCCTGATGGGTCTTTTTTAGGGGGATCCGACTGATCCATGGATAAGTCTTAGAGCATGTCCTTGATGATCAAGATTGATTCTTCGATCACAGGATCAACACGCATCGTCTTGGTGTACTCTTCGAATTTTTCCTGGGCCACTTTCTCTTTGAGGCTATCCAATGACTTCACAGTCAACGCTTTCGACTCTTCTTCTTTCTCCAAAGCCTCTGAGCGCTCTTTCACTTCTTTGCGATCTTTCAAGAAGCCGTCCATGGTGAGATCTTTGGTCGTCAACTTACGGCGCTGATCATACCAAGTCACAGTTTCTTCAATACGCTGGAAGCGAGGATTTTTCTTCACGCGAGCTTTTGACTCCGCCATGACTTTGCTCTTATTGAAAGTCGGTTTCCACGGAGTGAAAGGAACGGCCTTCACTTTGGCCCACGGGATTGAGTGCTTCAAGAACTGCTCGCCACTCTCCAAATGTGCATAGGGATCAGGCAAGATGATGTCCGGGGTAACACCTTTGTACTGAGTCGAGCCGCCATTCACACGGAAGAACTTTTGAATGGTGATCTTCAACGCACCCAACGGTGAGTAGGCCTTCGCCATTGGCGCGACGTAGTTATCTAGGTCCACGACCAACTGAACTGTGCCTTTACCGTGAGAGAACTCACCGCCCACCACAATCGCGCGACCGTAGTCTTGCAAAGCAGCTGCTACGATTTCAGAAGCGGAAGCTGAGAAACGGTTAATCAAAACGACCATCGGCTTATCAAACTCAATGCTTGGGTCTTGATCAGCGAGGATTTCCACTGAACCAGTAGAAGCTTTCACTTGAACGATCGGGCCTTTCTCAATGAAGAGACCTGAGATCAAGCGCGCATCTTCCAAGGCACCGCCGCCGTTGTTACGCAAATCAAGGATCAAACCTTGAATGTTTTCTTTTTTCATACGAACGAGTTCTTTGCGAACATCGTCAGTACAGTTACGACCGAGACGATCGTTAAAGTCGCGGTAGAACTTAGGTACGTTGATGTAGCCCACGCGCGTTTTGGTGGTATCAAGCTCGAGCACGCTGCCTTTCACATAAGATTCTTCGATTTCAACGACATCGCGAACAATCGGAACAGTCTTAATCAAACCGTTAGGCTTTTTAACAGTCAGACGAACTTCACTGCCTTTTTTACCGCGAATAAGTTTAACGGCATCACGCAATGGCATGTCGACGACATCGACCGGCTCATCACTTCCCTGCGCTACTTTCAAAATCGTATCTTCTGAATCGAGCTCTTTGGTTTTCCAAGAAGCTGAACCAGGAACGATGCGCTCGACTTTAATGTAAGAGCCTTCTTCACGAAGAATGGCGCCGATTCCTTCGAGCTTTCCTGACATGTCGATATCGAAGTCTTCCTTCTCTTCCGGCACGAGGTAGTTCGTATGGGGATCGTAAACGCGCGCAATGGCGTTGTAGAATTTATCTAACTTGTCACTGCTCTTCTCTTCA
>JBEIPE010000160.1:0-6745 GCA_040377215.1 Halobacteriovoraceae bacterium | reverse complement strand
TCTCACCGTTGCGCTGGAAACCAGACCTGCCTGTTCCGGCAGATCCTAAGAAGCCCGCACCGGCCGCCGCACCTCTTACAGTCAGTATCGACTTTGACGGCATAGAGCAGCGTCTGATTCATATTCCTGCGCGCGAAGCGGAGTACACCACTATCTTCCCCATGGATAAAGGTGTGCTCCTCGCCTATCAGCCCATTTCCGGTAGCCGCCCCTTGCAAGGTCCGCCTCCTGTTATAACGACGACCCTTGAGTCGTTTGACTTCACGACACTTAAACAGAAACAAGTCATGGCCGGTTTGAATGGCTATGGTCTTTCTGCCAAAAAAGATTTTGTGGTTTTCAAAGTGGGCGATCGTTTGCGTCTGCGCAAAACCACCGACATCGGCTCGGAGGATCTGAACGACAATGATGCTCATCCTAAATCAGGCTGGATCACCACCGATCGTTTTCAGGTGCCGGTTTATCCGGTCAACGAATGGAAGCAAATTTTTGAAGAGACCTGGCGTTTGCAAAAACTCTTCTACTGGGAAAAAAATCTCGGTGGTGTTGATTGGGATAAACAGCGCGCGAAATACCTCAAAGTCTTGCCGAAGATTGCCATGCGCTCTGAACTCACAGACCTTTCTTGGGAATTGATTGGTGAGTTGGGTGTGGGTCATGCCTACGCTTCCGGCGGGGATCTGCGTTTGCTTCCTCGCATGCAGCTCGGATTCTTAGGTGCGGACTACGCTTGGAATAAAACAGCACAAGGCTGGGGTTTGAAAAAAATTCTCAAAGGCTATCCATGGCTCTCAGATCAACAAAGCCCACTACAACGAGGGGATATCCATCTCGCTGAAGGCGATGTGATCAAAGCGATCAACGGACGCCCCGTGCGCGCCGATGTGACGATCAATCAAATGCTCTTAGGGCTTGCCGGTGTTGATGTCACGATAGAAATCCAAGGTAAAAACAAGAAGACCACGACTCATTTGGTAAGAACCCTGCTCAATGAACAGAACTTGCGTTACCGCGATTGGGTGGAATCTTGTCGCAAGACTGTGCACAAACAAAGCAACGGAAAGCTTGGCTACATCCATGTTCCTGACATGGGGCCCGATGGTTATGCCGAATTCTACGAGCAGTATCAGCAAGAGTTTGATCATGACGGGCTCGTCGTCGACGTGCGCTTCAACGGTGGTGGTCACGTGTCGGGTTTGATCCTCAGCCGCTTATTGCAAAAACGCGTGGGCATCGATTCGTCGCGCTGGTTTGGCGATCAACCGTATCCTTTCGAAGCTCCGCGGGGGCCCATGGTCGCTCTCACTAATGAGTACGCCGGCAGTGATGGCGATATCTTCAGCCATTCATTTAAGCTCTATAAGCTCGGGCCTTTGGTCGGCACCCGCACTTGGGGTGGCGTGATTGGCATTTGGCCCCGCCACCAACTGATGGATGGCGGCTCAACGACACAGCCGGAGTTTGCTTTCTGGTTTAAAGACGTAGGTTGGGGTGTAGAAGGCCATGGGACTGATCCTGATATCGAAATAGATAATATGCCTCATGACTTTGAGGCCGGCGTGGATCAGCAGCTTATGACGGGAATTAAGACCGCTCAGAACGAGTTGAAGCGGAACCCATCATTTAATCCGAAGCTGCCACCGCCGCCCCAAAGAACCCTCTAACCATTTCAGTCAAGTTTCTCCGTAAGGGTGCCGATAGGCCCTTATGGAGAAACGATGAAGCACCTACTCTTGGCCGTCTGTGGCACTCTCGCCTTAACGACTGTCCATGCGCAGGCCCCGGCTCAAACTCTTGAGTCCCTGATCTCCGCCGGCACCACCTGGGGCAAAGTTTCTAGCACTGTGAATGACATCAATACCAACTGCCCAGACAAGTTAAGCTTCCGCGAACTCTCCTCACAACCCGATCCCGACAACGAAGACGCTCGTCCCGGCGACATCGGCCTTTACACCCAACGCATGAGCACCAATACCGTGGGCGATGAATACGCCAGCATTTTTGGCGAGCGCATTCTCTATCGCCCCAATGCTCCCAGTGGAAAAACCACACTCGCTGATACGGGAGGTTTTGTTCTGGGCTACGCAGGCTCGAGTTCTACCATCGAAAACAAATCAGATCGTATCATCATGGAACATAAATCCACCGCCTTGAGTTTGATCATGTCGGGCTCTTCCGTGAGACGCATCACCTACTTCAAGAACAGTGGGGCCATTGAAATCATGCAACGAGCGACCGGCGTGCCTGAAGAAATCTGTCGTTTTGATATGACGGAAGTGTCGCGCCAACCGGCTTCTGTGATTAACAGTGATCGTGCCGTACCTCGTGATGACGTGGATGATTCGTCGAGCGTAAATGGTGTGTCGGAAAGAGCTTCGGGCCGCTAACGCTCAAAGAGCGTGCAAGCATTCATCTCGCAACGAGTGGTGTAGCGACGGGTGTCAGGATAATTTTCGCAATGGACGTTCGCTTCGCGCTTTTTGAATTCATTCTCAACGTAGTCGCCATACTTCACATTGAACGCCACGAATTTCCCGCAGCGTGAACGATAGATGCCGCACTCACTGTCATGCTTGCAGAAGGGAATATCCGTTTCTTTTTGCGGAATCGGGGCCGTGCAAGATGCCAAGACAAGTAAGCTCAGTAGAAATTTCATTTATTCTCCATCAAACTTCGCGGGCATCTTCATCAGCTCACCGATCAGATCGGCCGGTGCCATATTTTTGTAGAGCACCATGTACATGCCTTGAAACAGGCGTGCGCGGATTTCATATTTCTGCGCTAGCTCAAACGCCGCCTTGGTGGTCTTGTATCCTTCCACCACCGAGCGAGTCGAGCGAATGATCTCTTCGGGCTTGCGGCCCTTAGCGATCTCAATGCCGAACTGTTTGTTACGAGAGAGTTCACCTGTCGACGTGAGAATCAAGTCTCCCATGCCGGAGAAACCATAAAAAGTTTCTGGGCGAGCATTGAACACGACGCCGTAACGAAGCATCTCGACAATTCCTCGCGTGATCATAGCGGCACGAGTGTTATGGTTATAACCAAGGCCTTCGATAATCCCACCGGCAATCGCGAGTACGTTTTTAAGAGCACCACCCAGCAACACCCCTTTCACATCATAAGTCGGAAAGCACTTGAAGAAATCGGTGTGCAGCATCGCCGAGGCTTTCAAGAGCGTCGCTCTCGAACGGCCGGCCAGACTCACCAGCGTGATCTGCTTGTCCAAGATCTCTTTGGCAAACGAAGGACCGGAAAGATACGTCAGTTGGTCTTCATACTCACCGAGATAATCAGCGAACATATCATCGGGCAGCTCGAGAGTTTCGGTATCAATACCTTTGGCCAATGAGACGAAGGGAATCCCCTTCGAGAGAAATTTCTTAATCTCATTCACGTTTTCACGAAAGAACGGACGGATCGCCGACGTCGGCAAACCAGAAACCACCAACTCAACTTCACCCTGAGTGAGCTTATGCAATTCTTCCCACGTGAGCGCAGGAACGATTTCTGTAGGGATGGCCTGGCCAGGAAGATAGGTGGTGTTCTCACCACGTTTAATTTCATCGTAGATATCTTGTGAGCGAACTTTGATGACCACACGTTGGAAATTTTGTGCGAGCACAAAAGCCACTGACGTACCGAAAGCACCGGCGCCAAGCACCACCGCCGTTTGATGTTGCTTCATAAGCTCATGACTCCTGGGACACCTGAGATCAGATGATAAACAGCCAACACTTCGTCAGTGGTCTGCACAAGTTTCCGTGCACTGATGCTCACGTAGTTGCCCTTCTCGGAAGTTTTGATGGTGATTTCATGGCCGTTTAAAAGAGCGACCACTTGAGAAGACGACTCAGCTTTAACGATAAACTTCCAGGTATAAAAGTCCGGCCACTGATGGTTTTGATCGAGTAATTCGCGAAATTTCACATGGTTCGGGTCAGACATAGCAGGGCTCCTCCTGGAGCGGATTTCGGGCCTAAAACTAAGTCGCCATACGACCGACAAAGTCCTGAACAAGAAGTTTCAAAGGACCCCGGTATGCATGGATGGCGCACAATTATGGTGATTATAGCACTGCTATTATCCAGTGTCCTGCATGCTCAAGAAAATCCTCTTGGCCTCAAACATATCCGACTTTCAAGCACATTTATTGAAGCCATCGAAGCCAGTAATCCAGAAATCCAAAAGAGTGCCCGCTCACAAAACCGTGACGCAGCTGATGCTCGCGAAGCCTTAGTACCGTTTCTCTTTGATAAAGAGCTCGCTCAACTCAATCGTTCGCAAAACAAATCTCGTGGCGTCACACCTGGCGACGGTCAACAGTCGCTTATGTATGACGAAATTCGCCAGTGGTTAGAAACTCGCTATCAAGGTATCGGCCAGGCCGAAGCGGATCGTTTGAAGTTCTTCAACAGCCAGTTCAACATGGGTACGCAAAATTTCTCAGGCTTCAGCTGGCAAAAACCTTTTGGTGGTTTTGGCATTTTTGTCGACCGTCAATTGTCACCGGATCTCTTCGATTCAAAACGTTGGAACGTCATGGACACCATGACTATCGTCATTGAGGCCACCACTTTCTTGGGCAAGATGAACGAAGCCGGCGCCATAGAAATGAGCGCTTCTGAGATTGCGGCTTTTGCCGGGATCAATTTTAAGCGTGTCTACACCACTTATCATTTCGCCGACAGTTTCGCTGAAGCGTTGATCGCCGACTTCCGTTATCTCTTTCTTCCTTTCCTCACCCACACGCCTAGCGGCGCTCTCGCGTTGGATAAAGGCAAGCTGTTCAAGCGTGAAGACACATGGACGATCGGAGCTGGCGGCATCATCGAAAGTCCCTCTTGGTATGGGCTGTCGTTCAACGGTGGAGCGCTTGCTGAAATCACCAACAAGTCGTCTATCATTTTGCAAAGTGTGACTCCAGGTGAGGCCAACAAACCAGGCGAATTCTTGCGTGCCCTCCACGAATCAAAGGTCATCAAAAGCGCTGGTGTTACCGCTGGACTTCAGTTGGATTTCTTCAAACTCATTCAATTTACTCTCTTGAGCTATGACCTTGAGTTCTCTTCTGAGAAATCGAAGAACATGACTCTGAGCTTTCGCGAAGAGCACCGCGATCAATTGAGCAATGGTTCAGATACAGCTCAGGAATTCGGTCAGCTGCTACGTAAGAATTCTCCTGAGATTCGTTTCCTTGAGCCCTATGTTGTGCAACTCAACGAAGGTGAGTCATCTTCAAGCAACAGCCGCGCGATGTTACTGCTGTGGGGTAACTTGAAGAAGTCCGCGATGGAACAGACCCGCGTGATCAAAGATCAAACTGTGAAGACTTTCTTCAATAACTACAGCGAGTCCATCCGTTTGGTGCAGAACTTCTGGAGTCGCCTCTTTTCAAGTTTCATCTTCCGTCTTTTCCAATTCAGCAGCATCATTCAAAACGATGCGGCCTTCACCCGCAAGTTAACCATCGAGTATGAGGCCACTCTTCCCCAATCTGCTGACCCGGACAAAATGCTGATCGAGTCCCAAGAGCAGTTCTCCATGGTCGCCGCCCTCTCCTTCGAAGCGGCCCGCACCGATCGCTGGACTGATCGCTCATACAAGAAAGACGCCGAAGGCTATGTGGAGCGCTACACCGTGAACCTCGCTCCGGATCTGAAGACGATGATTCGCAACGAAGATCTGCGTGGCCCTTTGCGCATCACCACCAACGTCCGAGTCATGGGTGATGGCCTTGCGCACTTCAATGGGCTGTCTGAAGAATTGGTCATCAAAGAGTTTGAACACATGTGCGACAAAAAAGCCTCGTGTGTAAAAAAATTGCTCAAACCTTACCAAGAGTATAAACGTATCCTGGCAGGAACTGGGCGCCATGAACTCGCTCAATTGAAAACCATGATTACCAACATGCTTAAAGAGATTAATGACCTGGCGACCTTCTCGGTGCTCTTTGGTGAGAACGCTTTCATCAACGGAACGTTCTACGCAACCAGCCGCCAAGGTTTGCCTTTCCGCACTACATATTCTTACGGACAATTCCGCGGCATGGGTGTGATTGATACTTACAAACGCTTGAACGGTATTCGTCAGCCGGCCTCAGTTTGGAGTGAATGATGTCACTTCTCGATGAGGCCCGCCGGCGACTCAAGGCCGGTGATGTGGTAGCGATTCCTACCGAAACAGTTTACGGGCTCGCTGCCGACATTCAGCAAGACGCCGGTCTGAAGCGCGTCTTCTCTGTGAAAGAGCGCCCCTTCTTCGATCCCCTAATTGTTCATATCGACAGCATCGACAAGGCGCGAGCACTGACCACCGAATGGACTGAGATCCATCAGGCCCTCGCCCAGAAGTGCTGGCCAGGACCCCTGACACTCATCGCACCTAAGCTTCCTACGATGAATCCCTTGATTACCTCAGGACTCACTGAAGTGGGTTTACGCTGTCCACGTCATCCACTGACTTTAGAACTTCTCAAAGACTTCGAAGGCCTCGCAGCACCGAGCGCCAATAAGTTCGGCAAGACCTCACCTACCACCGCAGAACACGTGCGTGGTGAATTCGGTGACAGTGTCCTGGTGCTGGATGGTGGTGCCTGTGATGTGGGAATTGAATCTACTGTGGCCGCCGTGGTACGCGCAGGCGGCCGCTGGAAAGTGATGGTGTATCGCCCTGGCTTTTACACCGCAGCGACGCTGCACGATCTCCTTGAGAATGCCGGACTTCCTACTGAAACGACCTACGC
>JBEIPE010000191.1:0-6012 GCA_040377215.1 Halobacteriovoraceae bacterium | reverse complement strand
TATCACCCAAAAAAATATCGATGTTGTGAGCGCTGTAGCGCTTGAGTTCGCCAACGCTAGAAATGTGGGGCGCGACGCCCAGCTGATCAAACAACTGGATGATCGCCATCTCTACCAACTCGGCGCCCACCACGCGGTGGCCTTGAGATAAGAGCCAGGCGATATCAAGGGTTTTGCCGCACAGAGGAATAAAAATTCGACTTCCTGCAGGGAGTGCAAGGGACTTGAAATGTTTCACGAGGAGGGGATTGGCGTCGGCGAGGTGAAAGCCGATTTGATTTGTTTGCCAACGGTCGAGCCAGAAATTGTGTTCCATGGCCCAGTATCGCAGGCCGGCACTTTTGTGTACAGTGGATGGATATGAACCGCCGCAATCTCATCGCACTTTTCGCGCTTTTTCCCTTCACCGCTTGGGCGAGAAGCATTCTTAACCCCGCAGCAAGGCCCCTTCCTATGATTAAAAGCACCACGCCCATCGACCTTCATTGGCCAACCCAAGAGCCATTTCTTTTTTGCGCTCATCACTTGGATCGCTATCCTGCGGGCAATAAGAATTTAGGTCTTGAGGCGAAGCACTTCGCAGGCCGTGAAATGGGTTCAGACTTTGTGGAGAAAGATGGCTTTCGTATCTATCACGGCGCAGAGATTCCAGGATTTCCGGTTCATCCGCACCGCGGTTTTGAAACCATCACCATCGTTCGTCGTGGCTATGCTGATCACGCCGATTCGCTGGGCGCTGCGGGTCGCTACGGGGAAGGGGATGTGCAGTGGATGACCGCAGGCTCGGGCGTGCAGCACTCGGAGATGTTTCCGCTCCTGCATACTGACAAAGAAAACACGCTGGAGCTTTTCCAGATCTGGTTAAATCTTCCGAAGAAAAATAAAATGGTGCCAGCAGACTTCAAAATGCTGTGGTCAGAGAAAATTCCTCGCATCAAAACCGATAAATGCGAAGTCACGCTTGTGAGTGGTGAGTACGAAGGGAAGCGCTATTTCGAAGCCCCGAAAAATTCCTGGGCCGCCGACCCAAGTAACAACGTGAATATTCTTCTCGTGAAGCTGCAAGCGGGCGGAGAGTTTAAGTTTGGCGCGAAAGAAGGCGTGAATCGCAGTTTGTATTTCTTTGAAGGCAGTGGTGGCTCAGTGAATGGCACGGGCATTCAAGGTAAGAAGGCCGTGATGATTGAGCCAAATATTGCCCTGACTGTGAAAGCGACCGCCCCATTGGAATTTGTTCTCCTTGAAGCAAAACCTATCGGCGAGCCGGTGGTTCAGCACGGGCCGTTTGTGATGAACACCCGTGAAGAGATCGCACAGACCTTTGCGGATTATCAGAAAACACAATTTGGCGGTTGGAAGTGGAAGCGCCAAGACATGATCCATGGCCCGGGCACTGAGCGCTTTGCCAAGTATCCTGACGGCCGTCTAGAGAAGCCCGTCTGAAAACTTCTTTTTATCAGTACACACTGGATGAATTGAAAGGCCTGCTCGCAGCGCAGGGGCTGTCGCCCTCGGGAGCTTTATTGTTGTTCAATTGGCACTACAAGTTGCGCCAGTTTGATCCTTGCACCGTGGATTTCGCCAAGGCCTCACAGCAATTTGTGGCAGAGCATTTGAGTTTTGCTTTGCCTGAGATTGATACCATCCAAGAGTCTGATGATCGTACGGTGAAGTTTCTTTTTAAACTTCACGATGGCCGCAAGATTGAGACCGTTTTGATTCCATCCAACAAGAAGTACGGCATTTGTCTTTCGTCACAAGTCGGCTGTGCCATGAAGTGCAGCTTCTGTCATACCGGGCTGCAAGGCCTTGAGCGCCACCTCGGCACACACGAGATCGTCGGCCAGTTGTTGGCCGCGCAGAAATGGCTCACGGCCAATCGTCCGACTGATGATCGCATCTCGACGATGGTGTTCATGGGGCAGGGTGAACCCTTGCATAATTTTGATTCCGTTCGCAACGCCATTGAGATTTTCATCGCGCAGCACGGACTGTGTTATGCCGCTGATAAGATCACTGTTTCCACCGCTGGTTTTTTGCCAGGGCTCGAGCGTTGGAAAGATGAGATGCCGGGCGTGAACATCGCGCTCTCTTTGCATTCGACCGACACGGCGAAACGCAATGAGCTGATTCCCATCAACGCGAAATATCCGGTGGAGAAGGTGCTCGAGGCGATTGATCAGATCCCCAAAAAGAAGAAGAGCTTTGTGATTTACGAGTACCTGCTCGCCAAAGGCTTTAATGATAGTGAAGCGGATGCGCGCGGTCTTGGAGAGAGGCTGCAGGGCAAGCGTGCTTTTGTGAATATCATCCCGTTTAATCCCTTTCCCGGGGCGAAGTACCAGCGTCCCACTCGCGAAGAAGTGGATGCTTTCAAGGCCCACCTGGATGTTTTCGATGTGCCATCATTGGTGCGTTTTACTAAGGGACACGACATCCTTGCCGCTTGCGGGCAGTTGAATTCCAAAAAGACCTAAGAGATACTGGGTCCATGCTCCTATTTCTCCTTTTATTTTCGAACCCCTCTTGGGCGCAAATCACTGATGCTTCGTTTTTTCCTAGCGTAAAATCGATTAATCCGGGGATCACTCATCTTCGCCACGCAAATTTTGTGGCGTTAGATGTAGGAAAGAAGGCCATTGAGAAAAAGCATGATGTCCCTTTGGGAGGCATCGTAGGCGGGATCAATACGGATATTGAGTTAACCAAGAGTACGCTCTTTGCTGCTGCTCGCCCTGGCCGCTGGATTAACTTTGAAGTGTTGGCCGATCGTGAGAGTGGTACACGTACGGAAGATATTAAGAATCCTACTCGTGGAGATCGCACAACAAAGAACGATGCGAGCTCGTCGTACATCGGTGGTAGTTTCGACTTTCGTTTCTTTGGCATCAGCTATTCAACCGCAAAATTTGATTATTTGAACAAGTTCCGAGTGGGTGAGGCCCCTGACTTGACCGCCTATGATGAGGATAAGCAACTGACCTACGGGAACCTCAAAATCGGTATCGCAGGAAAGATCTCATTCCTGCGCGTGGGTGCTTATGTTCTGAATCAAAAATCTTCAGGTGATTTGACTTACACGTACTATGACCCGACCACCGGGAACAAAGGCTCAACCGAGAAATTTAACCTTTCGACGAGTGCGAAGGGCTACGGAGCGGGACTGGGATTCACTCTTCCGCGTCTTCGCTCGGAAATCACCTATGAAAGTATGTATGACAATGATTTTTCTCTCTCCGATGATTATCCCAAAGAGGTTAAAGAGCCCAGTGATGCGTCTCGCATGACCTTTGTCGGCGAAGCTAAAATTTCGTTTATCTCGGTGGGAATTCGCTACCGTATCATCAAAGGGAACTATGCTGATCTGGAAGATTTGATTTCATCCAGCTTGCTCTACGATTCGATGGGACCGAATGATAAGAGAAATGAAATGAGCTTTAACTTTAGTCTGGGAAGCAGCAAGGGGTTTTCGCCATCGGCGTTCTACACCCAGTCAGAAGTGACCAATAAAGAGCTTTCACCTGTATTTGATAATGGTCTTAAGTATAAAGCTGTCACGAAGTCCAAGGCCTATGGGGTCAACGTGAGTTACTTGTTCTAGCGAGATTCTTTTTGTCGCATTGCCCAGGACAAGACCGGGTTCTATAATCAGTTGATGAATTTCAAAAATTATTACCACGAAACCCCCTCTAAGATCACCCAGCGTATCCTCAAAAAATACGATAACGAGGACCATAAGACGGCCATTTGGAATACCTTCGTCGATCATCCCTTGGAGGGAATCGCCGATGATGATTTTTCCATTACACCGCGCCTGATTCCTGAATCCTATTTTCCAGTGATCGAGAAAACCTGCAAAGACATCACGACGTTTCTTTTGAAAGTGATCTCCCTTCCGGAAGCCGAGATCAAGGCCATCGTTCCAGAAGGGCCGTTGCGCGACTACCTCATCAACGAACTCAAAGTCCTCAAGCATCAACCTAAACGCATCACCGGCAGCTTTCGCTTTGATATGGCGATTGTTGGCGAGCCGAAGAAAAATAATCCACCCAAGCTCCTTGAGGTCAACGAGATCGGTTTTGATGGTTTGGCGCGCTCGAATGTTTTTCAAGACACGCTCATGGAACTTATTCCCGAGTTGAAGAAAAAAGCCATCGCCCTTGATACCGCCGGAGCGGAAGTGCGCAACATGCAGCGCTTGGGTAAAGATATCGTGCGGCTCCAGTATGATTGCTATAACTGGGACGAAGAGAAACTGCGTTTGAGAGCACTAGAGCTGGGGAGTCGACTGCACTTGATTTCGCCGTCACAGTACAAATGCAAAATCAATCACAAAGACTTTCCGCTCTTAGAGCGCGCTCCCTTTACCTACAGCAATGGTCACGTGAAGCTCGGTAAACTCAAGCCCGATGCGTTTAATATGAGCTTCGCGTTCACCTTGGATGACCTCAAGCGCGATCACGATCTCTATGCGCAGATGATCCGCTCTAAGACGCCGCAGTATGGCCCGTTCATCACCACGCTGATCGCATCTAAGACCGTCCTCATTTTGTTGAGTGATAAAAATCTTCGTCGCAAGCTTTTGGGCTCTGCCGATACGCTGAACGATGCGATCTTGCCGGCCTTCAGCCTCGCAGGGAATTTCGATGAAGTTCGCGACAACTACGGCGAGTATGTCATTAAGCACACGGATGGCTGTGGCGGCGAGCAGGTCTTCATGGATAAAGAGCTCCTCAAGTGGATTAAGAAAATCCCGGCGAAGAGACAGCATGAGTGGGTGATCCAGAAGAAGACACTGCTCAATACGATTGATGTGAACGGCATTCTTTCTCGTCCCAAAAAAGTCATCTCCGATTTGGGCGTCTTCATTCACTACGATTGGCAGGATGGTAAGTTCACGCACTTTGAAGTGGGCGGCCTCATGTGCCGCGCGACCAACAAAGGCCTCAAAGTGAATGTGAGCAGTGGAGGCCTGCAGGTGGCGGTGATGCTCGAGAAAGGGAAGTGAAATTTTTCCTCTTACTCACGCTCTTGTGTTTCGGCCGCGCTCAGGCCTCTACGGAGTTAGATCTTCTTGCTAAAGCAAAAGAGCAAGGCATTCAGCTCACAGAAGATGAGAGGATGATGCTCAAGAGCCGCGCGCCTACTAAAGAGACCTACGTTATCGGTGGCATCGTCGGCACATATCCAGGATTTGGTCTTGGTCATGCGATCCAAGGACGCTGGACAGACACCGGTTGGATTTACACCGTAGGAGAAGTCACTTCATTAGTCGTGGCAGGGGCCGGAATTGTGAATTGTGTGAATGATGGTGCCGATGACAATGACTGCAACAGCTCAGCGATTACGATAGGTCTGACGGCCTATGTTGGTTTTAAAATCGCCGAGATCTTTGACGTGTGGATCGGCGGGGCTCGCCATCGCGAAAGATACCAGAAGCTTAAGAACAGAATCGAGCCCGAGCCGGAGCCAAAGACCAGCAGCTGGACTCCATTTCTTCAAAAGCAAGGTGGCGGACTGGCCTATGCCTGGAGATGGTGACTAGAGCTCTTCCGAAAAAACCTTCTCAGTAATCTTCCAGTACTTCTCTTGTTTGCGGGCAATCACAAAGGCCGGTAGGCGCAGCTGTTTCTGAATTTTAATCAGGTCCTTGGCGCTTTGAATATCGGGAGAGAGCTCCGGACGTCTGAGATGTGAGCGCAAGAAGTTAATCTGAAACTTCTTCACCGATGATGAGTGCGTAAAGAAATGCGCCTCGGATAAGTACTGTGCATCCGCATCGTAGTAGCGCACTTCTAAGTAGGGATTGGAGTTTTTATCTAAGCGCTCGTCGAAGGTGATTTTCTCCGGCGTGAGCACATGGGCATTCTTAGAGAGTTTTGCTTGTTTGAGTTTGGCGTCAGCATCAATCAGAACAGCTTGGCATTTATCGCATTGTTTTGCGGTGACATCGTTTTCCGCCCCACAAGAATGACAGAGTTTGAAGCGGTAGCGATAACCACAGGGCATGGG
>JBEIPE010000049.1:0-12435 GCA_040377215.1 Halobacteriovoraceae bacterium | reverse complement strand
TTCCGAGAAATTAGCAAAGGCCAGTGAGTGTAAAAGCCCGTCGATATGATCGGCGTGCTTATTGATTTCAAAGGGAAGACGTTTGAGTTCTTCCGCATTTTCGACGTCACAGACCACCACGGGCGAACCTGGGAAAAGCTTCTCAATCTGCGCGCGCTGTTCTTCTTTTTGCACGGAGAAGATGCACTTAGCGCCTTCTTCGATCAAAGTCTTGGCAGAAAAATAGGCGACGCTCTTCTTGTTTGCCACGCCCGCGATAAGAAAAGTTTTTTCGGCCAATCCAAGAAAGCTCATGCATCCACCAGGGCCGCAGCAAACTCAATGGTCATGACGGTTTTGTCATCCACTGTGACTTTGCCTTTCATGAAGGCCGCATTGGCGAGCATCTCAACGAAATCCACAGTGATCATCAACTTGTCGCCGGGCTTCGCCATGTTTTTAAATTTAGCGCCTTGAATACGAGTGACCACAGCGGTCTTGCCGCCTTCGGCCTGCTCTCCGCGACGGGCCATAAGATAAGCGCCGGTTTGGAAAACAGCTTCGCACATGAGCACTCCTGGCATAACAGGATTGCCGGGGAAGTGGCCTTTGAACCAGTCTTCCTTGCCGGTGAGTTGCTTGAAGGTGGTGACACGATCAGCGGTCTCATCATGAATGCCATCGAGCATGAGAAAAGGTTCGCGTTGAGGAATGTATTTTAAGAGTTGCTCAAGCATTGAGGCCTCCGGTGATGTCTAAAGAGGCACCGGTGATGTAGCTCGCTTCTTTTGAAGCGAGGAATAAAACGGCCGCCGCCACTTCTTCAACTTTACCAAAGCGACGCATCGGAACTTGCGCCTTGTACTCTTTAACTTGTTCTTCCGGCAGATCACTCAAGAGCTCAGTCTCAATGAAGCCTGGGCACACGTTGTTGATGGTGATGTTACGTTTGGCGACTTCTTTAGCGGTCGCAAGACTCAAGGCGATCTGACCCGCTTTTGAAGCGGCGTAGTTGGCTTGGCCAGGAAGGCCGAGCTTGCCTCCGATAGAGCTCATGTTCACGATGCGGCCGTAGCGGCTCTTCATCATCAACAAGATCGCATTTTTCGTCATGAGGTAGGTACCCTTGAGATTGGTGTCCATTACCAAATCCCAATCAGAGGTGGGCATGCTCGCGATAATGCCGTCGCGACGAATGCCTGAATTGTTGACGAGAATCTCAAGTGAGGGGAACTGCCACTCCGCAAAGAATGCTTCTACCGCTTTGTCGTCAGAGACATCAAACTTAGCAATGTGCAGAGGCTTGCCAGCGTGTTTGGTTTTGAAGGCCTCCGCTGCGGCCGTGTTGCCGGCGTAGGTTGCGACTACCGTCGCGCCTTCATTGAGGAAAGCTTCACACAATCCCGCACCAATACCGCGAGTGCCACCCGTAACGATGACGTGTTGACCTTGAAATTTCATAGCTGCGTTCCTTGTTGGGCAAGATAGCCCGAGACTTCGTTGGCCTGGATAACACCGTAATTAGCAGCGCCCAACCAACCCGACATGATGATGCCCACTGAGCCGGCATGAAAGAGTCCTGGTAATTCTTTATGGAGATTCATGCTGACATCAAGGCCTTCGAATTTTGTTCCAAACGAACTACCTTGGCGATGGAGTGTGTAGCGCTCGACCGTCAGGGGTGTGGCGGCTTCCACGCGCTCGAGATGGTCGCGGACGTCAGGGTAGTAGGCCTCCAGACCTTTGAGCGTATCTTCGATCATGCGCTCTTTCTCAGCTTCGTATTCTTCTGGAGACAGGGCCGCCCAATGCTCATAGCGGCAGTTGGTCGATGACACGATAGCCGCGCGAGCGTCGGGATCCTGTGGGCGAGTTTCTTTCGGGTAGTACACCGAGAATGTACGCGAAGAAACTTTAAGATCGACTAAGCGTTCTGGCTCATAGGTTGGATGGGTGCTGGTGAAAACCAAATCACCCATGTGGGGAAGCACGGTGCCGGGCTTAAAGCCCATGTAGACTTGGCAGCTCGACGTGTTCAGGCGAACAGCTTTGGCCTTGGCCAAAAAACTCTCAGAGAAATGCTCAGGGCCTACCATATTCAACACAGTCGAAAGAAGATTGCCGTTTGAAAGTACCGAACGTGTGTGCACGGTCTTTCCACGATGAACGATGCCACTTACGCGGCCATTCTCGACGAGGATCTTTTCAACCTTCGCTTGCAGTTTGATGTCGACGTTGTTCTTGAGAAGCTCTTCTTTCATCTTCGCGATCAAAACGTCGGTGCCGCCTTGAAAAGTGTAGACACCTTTAGACATGAAGTTTGAAAAGACGATGCCGTAAGTGATCGCCGGGTCTTCCAATGTTGAACCGTTAGCGTAGGTGATGGGTTCCATCAAGAAGCGCACCACATCGTTGCGGCCCGGGAAAAACTTTTCAAACAATTCACCATTGGTCATCTGGTTGTTGTCGTAAAAATTCATCTTCGCCAAGTGATCAAAGAAGGCGTCGACGGTTTCGCGGGCAATGCCAAAATGCGCGACTAACTTTTCGGTAAAGTCGGTTTTCGTGAATTCGGTTTGTACGTCGAACTGTGGATTAGCAAAGCGCACATCTTTGAGCTGTACGATACTGTCGGCAATTTCTTTGCTCCAGTACTTGCGGCAGGTTTTAATCATGCCAGCTGGAAAGCCATGGAGACTAATGTCAAAAACGTGTTGGCGACCTTCACGGTAGAACCAAGTGGCAAAACCGCCCAACTTGTTATGGGCTTCCAACAACAAAACGCGCAGACCGTGACGGCCCAAAACATTGGCCGCAGTCATGCCAGCAAGGCCTGCCCCTACAACCACAACGTCATAGTCAGAAGTGATGTCTTCGTGAACCTTCAAGAGCATCTATTTCGCTCCGCAAAAAGTGATAATAATCAGTCGCCCGAGGCTAGAATAATCCCTCGAAAAAGTCATGGTTTCATTTAGAATAGAAGCATGACAACAATCCTACATCGCTGGCGAGATTGGTTTTCCTTAGATACCCGTTCTTTGGCTTTGGCCCGAATGGGATTTGGTGTTTTTGTTTTCATCGATATGCTCTGGCGTCTCACCAGCGCTGAGTGGCACTACACCGATTTAGGGGTCATGCCACGCGATGTATTCTTAGGGCAATTCTCCTACGCCTGGAGCTTCTCGCTTCACATGGCCAACGGCTCATTGTTTTTTGCGGTGTTCATGCTGTTGCTCCATGGCTTTAGTGCCCTGGCCATGGCGGTAGGTTGGCACACGCGCTTGGCGACTTTTGCTGTCGCCCTTCTGAACATCTCTTTGCACAACCGCAATTGGTATCTTAACAACGGCGGCGACGATCTTTTGCGCGTGATTATGTTTCTGGCGGTTTTCATCCCCTGGGGTGAGATGTGGTCAGTGGATCAGTGGCGCCAAGGGCAAGGTCAGCGTGCGGCCCGCAAAGTCTCCGGCGCTTGGGTGGCCGCCTGGTTCTTACAGACTTTCGTGGTGTATTTCATCAGCTACATTTTGAAAACCTCGCCGATCTGGCGCTCGGAATATTCGGCGATCTACTACTCCAGCCATCTGGATATCTTCTCGACAGAGATTGGCCGCTTCATGCGTGGCTTTCCGCGCTTCATGCAATTTTCTACCTTCTTAACCATCATGCTGGAATGGATAGGGCCACTCGTTCTCTGTATGGGATGGGCCTTCCCTCGTCGTGGCCAAGGCTGGCTGCGCTTTTTTACGGTGCTTTCTTTCTGGGGCCTTCACATCGGCATCATCTTCACCATGAGCATCGGGCTCTTTCCGTTTTATTGTTTGGCGATGTGGGCGGTTTATTTGCCGACAGAGTTTTGGGATAAAGTGTTGGCGCGTTTTCCTCAGATCACATCAAATTTGCACAGGGTGTTGGCGAAACTCAGTGGTTCTCCTGCGGTGGTGCAGGGCCCTCGCCAGGCGCCACAATGGTTTAACGTCACTTATCAGGCCGCCGGTGTCTTTATTTTTTTCGTGGTGTTCTTCTGGAATCTTTCCACTTTGAAACCACCACTTAAAGTGCAGATTCCTTTTTGGGCGGATGCTGGTCGCTACCTCCATCTCTATCAAGAGTGGAATATGTTCGCGCCCTTCCCGAAACAAGAGAATCTCTGGATTGAAATTCCTGCCGAGCTTGAAGACGGCACAACCATCGAACTCATGAGCGGCGATAAAGATGTGTTGAGTTCTAAAGAACATATTTTCCCGCACACCGTAGGACATGAGCACTGGCGGAAGTTCTATATGAACATGGCCGATAATGAGAAAATCGCTAAGCATTACGCCGGGGCCTGGTGCCGCTTGTGGAATCGCGACCCGTCCAAAGGCGGACGTACCCCTCGTTTAAGACGGTTTAGTATCAACGTTTTCCAGCAGATCATTCAGCCTAACTACCAACGCTCTGACTTGCAAAAACGGGTAGTTTGGAACCACTTTTGCTTCGAGACAGACCTCAAGGGCCCTAATCCGGGGCTCTAGTCCCGGATCACGACCCTGTAAAAAACACCCGTTTCAAACCGTTTATTTTTGGTCCAGCTATCATCAAGGAATTACCTTTTAAGGAGTTCCTATGCGTCTCACCACACTGGTCTTGCCGGCACTTTTGTTGACTGGTGCCTGCTCTGTCAAAAAGAGCATGGACAGCATGCATGACAAAACGATTCAGATGGCAGACACCACAGAAGAGTTGCAGCAGAGCACGGCCGAGACGAAAGACATCCTGGCCTGGGTTTCCATCGTGCAAAAACAAGGCGGCGGTTACGAGATTCGCAGCAAGGCCTTCGAGCGTTTGCAAGCGGCCGAGACTCTTAATCTTAAGCTTAAAGAAGCCAAATCATACTACTACGCCTTCGATTTTCAGATCGCAAACTACTCCGAAATCAATGGCGTGGATCTCATCGAGCTTCGCAATGAACTCACTGGTCTTGCCGTGGCAGAACTGGGGAAGGCCTTGCCAGAAGTGATGCCTTCGGGCACAAGCTGGAAACTCGATGCTACGAAAAGCGGTAACAAAAACGAATCCCTCATGGCGCTTTCAGCGACATTGCATGAAATGAACGTCTTGCAAGGGCCTCAGTCTGAGCCGGTGGGCCTGCGCCCTGTCTCGATGTATGACTTGATCGCTGAAGGTCTTTTGAAGAAGTACTCAGTCAACAGCGGTCGCATCTCGGCCGATAAGCTGACTGAAGCTGATAAGAGTGTGCTCCGTGAAGAGCAGATCTTTACTCATCTCTTGCAGTTGCGTATGCGCACATTGCCCGTCATCGCCTTGGGCCGCGTCTCTAATATTCAAGACGGTTTGTTGCAGAAGTTCGGCATGCTGTTTTTCTCATGGAAGCCGCGCTTTGATGAGTTGAATGCTGAGCAGATTAACTACGCGGCCGCCATCGTGGAAGAGTCACTTAAGACGCGTGAGTTGTTGGGGCGCCTGGCCGTTGATTCAAAAATCGACGCAAAAGTCGCACGCATTCTAAGAAAAATGAAAACCGAAGATGTCCGCGAGAAACTCGACGATGTTGTCGATGCAGAGAAAATCTCTGCGCTTGATCGCTTCGATGTCGCTATCGGCAAATTGCTCGCGCAGTAGTCTATTTCTCAGTCATGGTGGTGACGTCGAAGTCCTCAGGGACCGCTTCTTGTTGCCACCTTTCACACAGCTTGAGCAGTCGCCCCGTGGGCTTATCCGCAGGGTGAGCAAGCAAAATCCCTTCCAGTAATGTCTTGGCCCGCGCAAAATCTTTCTGCATGAAAGACTCATAGGCGCTGTTATAGAAGTCAAAAGCCTCGCTATCGGCCGCCAGGGGATGAGCGCCATGGATGACTTCAAAGATTTTTACCGGATGAGTTTTACCTTTCACTTTCACTTTATCTAAGGGGCGACTTTTGAATTTACCGGCCGGTAGGCGAGCGTAGGTGAACTCAGAGATGAGAATATGGGCGCCGTAATACTTGCATAGACCTTCCAGGCGCGCACCAAGGTTCATGTTATCGCCAAGCGCGGTGTAAGAGAAAATCTTGTTGGAGCCCATGTTCCCGACAGCACATTCCCCTGAATTAAGCCCAATGCCGACTTTAAATTCTGGCAGACCTCGCGCCAAGAAATCTGCATTCACCGCCGGTAAGGCCTCCATCATTTTCACGGCACCTTCTACAGCGTGCTCAGGATGGTTCGGAAGATCCAAAGGGGCGCCCCAGAATGCCACAATGGCGTCACCGATGTATTTATCCAGCGTGCCCTTAGTATCGAAGACGATATCCGTCATGGTGCCCATGTACTGATTGAGCATGCCGGAGAGTTCGGTCGCGCTGAGCTTTTCAGAGATGCTGGTAAAGTCGCGCACGTCGGAGAAGAGGCAAGTGATGTCGCGCTTCTCGCCGCCGACCTTAAGTTTGTCAGGGTGATCAAGCATCTCATTTACAATCGCAGGTGAAACGTAGCGAGCAAAGGTTCCTTTGATCTGTTTTTTCTCTTTGGCCGAACGGTAGAAGTTAATGAAGGTGGTCCAAGAGTAGGTGCTGAAGAAACACAGCAAACAATAGAACAAACGCAGCTCATACCCTTGGGGCAAGAAGAGTTTGCTATCAAGAGCGATCACCGCTCCACTGACGACAAACAAAGTACCGATATCCAGTAGGGCATTGCCCCAGCGCTGAACAATCACAATGAGCAAGAAGCCCAAGAACATCATCAAGAGAGAGACACGAAAACTCGATTCTTCCGGCTCGTAAACGTATCCATGTAACAGCTGATGGGCGACGTTGGTGTGGGCGTACATCCCCGGCATTTTTCGATCGATGGGTGTGTTTCGAAAGTCGTGCGCCCCTTCGGCGGTTGAGCCGATCATGACAAGACGATCTTTGAAGGCCTTGATCATCTCCGGGTCATTGTCTTTGGCCTGGAGGACATCGTAGTAGCTTAGCCGTTGGTAGTTATCGCCGCGTGCACTGTAGCGCACTTTGATCTCGCCCCACTCGTCGAGCTTGATGTCTTTGCCTTTAAAGCTCAAGACCGCTTGACCATTGGAGCTGGTAAAGATTTTCGCCTTCTCCCCTGAAAAAGCCTCGGCAGAGGCAAGTCCCATTGAGGAGACATAAACTGACGAGCGAGATTCATCAATGTAGTTGGCGATAATGCGGTAATGGCGGAACACCCCGTCGGCATCTTCAAAGTTTCCGATATGGCCCATGAGCGCTTCGGTTTTCACTAAGTCATCAATCGGGAAGGTGTGGCGATTGATCCAAAAAGGCTTAGTGGGCTCGTTCAGTTGAGCGTTCCCGGATTGCATGTACACAAAGTCCGGGGTGACTTCGAGAGCATCGCCATCTTTGCCGGTGTACTCTTTAGGATCAAGCTCAGTGAGTGAGTAGCCCAGCACCACCTCGCGGCCGTCTTGGCGGAATTCTTTGATGGCCTCAGCGAAGTCTTTGTCTTGGGCCAAGTCCTGAGAGTTTTCCGGAAAGATAATATCCATGGTCACGACCTTGGCGCCGAAATGATTCAGGCGGCGCAGAAGTTGCGAGTGGAATTTGCGAGGAATAGGCCAGGTGCCGATTTGCGAAAGTGTTTTATCATCCAACATGACGATGGTGACATCGGGGTCTTGCCAAGTGGGGGACAACTGACTCTCAATGCGCAGATCGTAGAATTTATCTTCGAAAAATTGCGGGAAGCGTGCCAGGGACCAGATGCCGTCTTGAAATCCCACCGTACGGTTAATACCCGCCAAGACCATCAGCCCGATACATGACAGTAGGATAAAGATGGGTCCGGTGAGACCGCCCCAGCGAGAAATAAAGGCCCAGATGCGCGTGAGAAAGGTCATGCTTTGCCCAATTCTAAATCATTTAACGTTTGTTCTATTTTAAGGTAATTTGTGAAAATTATGACGAATCAATTTAAAGAAAAATTCCTTACCCACGTTCGCACCCTGCAAGACAGGATCACTCAAGAAATGCAGCGACTGGATCCCAGTCTCAAGCTTACGGAGGATTTGTGGGAGCGCAATGACCATGCGGGTCAACCGGGCGGCGGCGGTCGCACACGAGCTTTTGCTGGAGAGATTTTTGAAAATGCAGGCGTGAACACATCTTGCGTCTTCGGAAAGATTGACCCCGCCTTTGCTAGCAAGTTGCAAGGCACGGGAGATGAGATGTGGGCCGCAGGTATCTCGCTCATTCTGCATCCTCGCAATCCACGTGTTCCCACCGTCCATGCCAATTTCCGTATGATCGAACAAGGCAGCAAGGTCTGGTTCGGCGGAGGCGCCGATCTCACGCCGTACTATCCTCACGAAGAGGACTTTCGTCATTTCCACGGCACATGGAAAAACGCCGCGGGCGATAACTACGACTGGATGAAAAAAGAATGTGACCACTATTTTGTGAATCAGCATCGGGATGGTGAGATGCGCGGAATCGGTGGACTGTTCTTTGATGGTTACAACACCGGCCACATGGAAACAGATTTTGCCATGGTGACGGCTCTCTCCGATCAATTTATCCCGAGCTACTTCCCCTTGGTGGAGAAGCGGGTGAATGAAAAATTCACAGCAGAAGACGAAGACTTTCAGCTTCATCGTCGCGGCCGTTATGTGGAGTTTAATTTGTTACATGACCGCGGAACGCTCTTTGGTCTTAAGACCAATGGCCGCGTAGACTCGATTTTGATTTCATTGCCTGCGCGCTGTAAGTTCACTTACCAATACGCACCAGCGGCAGGTAGTCCTCATGCTAAGATGTTGAGCTACTACCGTCCGCAGGTTTGGGCCTAGTTCAAGCTCACTTGCAAAAGCTCTTCGCTTAACGTCGGTGCGCTTTCGCAAGCGTACTCAATCATTTGAGTGCGAACCTGGTCTGCAATGGCCTGCTGGTCCTTAATACTGTTCACAAGATTCTTGAGACTGTTCAGCGGGCGCCCACGACGATCGGTGTTCCCAAAGCAGAGTGTCTGCACCGCCGGATAGTCCATGCGATCAATCACGTTATCAAAGGCCAAACAGTAGTCGCGGCCGGCCTGAGCATGGATAAGTCCGTCGTACCAGCTGCTCCAGGTTTTGCGCAATTGGTTGCACACATCAGTGACCACTGAGCGATGAACGTCGGCATGATCACGGCCATTTTTCTGGCGGTACTCCTGTGCGAAGGCGGTGACGTTTTCACGATTGAGCGGACGAGACCCCAGGGCCGTTTGGATTTTAGCGATGCGCCCGTTCACTTCTTTACGACGCTTTTCGAACTCAGCAGCGCTGGCCTTGCCGTCTTCATGCTTTACTTGCAACCATGCCTCAGCGAGTCCTCTCATGCGGAAAAGGGCCAGGTAGCGGTAGGTATCAAACAGACCGTCCTGCACTTGCTGGTGGCTGCTGATGATTTCTGAGTACTCAATGTTAAAGCCAGTTCCCGTGATGACATTGAAGAACTTGATTCGTGCTTCGAGCGTTTTGATGTCAGCTTCAAGTGCGTCTTTTTTAGTGCTCCAGGCCTGATAGGCCTTCATCGCCGGAACCTCGGCCAAGAGCGGTGAGGCCCAAGCGAGCGCTTTCTCATTGAGTGAGCGCATTTTCGTGAGCCAGCGATTGGTGTGCTTGCTGCAGACATCAGCATCGAGAACTTCTGCGCTCAACGGGCGATTGAGGGCGTCCATGAAGTAGGTCTTTTCCCAATCAAAATCTTCTTTCTCTTTAAGGCTTTTTTCATACATGTCCCAAGTGCGCTCGACGAGACCAGCAGTTTCTCCGCGTTTATCTTCGCCGCGAGCATAACGGGCCACGAAGGCACAGGCCTCCATAGGGTCGACGGCCAATTTTGTAGTGGCAGCGGCGAGCTTTGTTTTATCAGCGAGAGCATTCTTATGATCTTTGAAAAGAGCGGTGTTCGGCTCGCCCGGGCTTTGTGTCTTGTGGCGATTGAGAGTGGCGCGAGTTTCTTCCAGCTCGACTTGAATTCTTGGCATCTGGCGGATTTGCAAATCATCCATCGACGTCTTGATTTGATTCAAGAAATAGAATGAGCAGGAGTTCTTGATGAAGGCACTGCTCTGATCCACTTTACGCATATCCACGACTTTGTTCTTGAAAAAACCAATCATGATCTTGGTCGCGGCCCCACCTAAAGCGGTGCCGAGCACCCAGGGAGCTGCAGCAGCGCCACCATAGAGTGCTAAAAACGGCGTAGCATTGATGGCCACATCCATGAACGATTCAGCGTAGTCCAAGTGTCCTGCGAGCTGTTCGCCGCATTTTTGGTCTTTGAAGAGTGTGTTGATGTTGTTGAGCTGAGTCACTGTCTGGCCAGCAAGGGTTTGCAGATTGCTGGTGTCGAGAGTCGTTGCGGCCGCGACCCCTTCAGTTGAGCCCACGGTTTGAATGGTGGTGGCGAGCGTTTGGAGTTCAGCATTAGAGGCGTTGAGATTGTTTTGGTAGGCGGCACAGGCACCGGTGAGGGTGATGTTTTTAGCGAGGCCCTGAGCGGCCGTACGCAAACTCGTCAGATTGGAGTTCGTCAGAGGGCAGGCAAGTTGCGCCTGAGCGGGACGCGCGAGAATAGCGCCCAACAGAACAACGGAAGTCAGCACAGCAGAAGGCTTCATAAGATACTCCAAGATAGATGGAGGTATTCTACCCAGGCCTAAGCTAGCGCAGGGGCCGCAGTGAAGTTTTTATCTGTCGAAAGTTTAGACGGCCCTAAGCGCCCTCAGGGGCGATGTAGACCTCAACGTCTGGATTAAATTCGTCTCGCAAGATGCCGCGAATGGCCTCAAGCGTTCCAGCTGATGAGCTCGGGCAAGTGCCACAGGCGCCCTGGTATTTAATCAGCACGACATTGTCTTTGTAGTCTTTCACGGCCAAGTCGCCACCATCGCCCTGGAGTCCTGGGCGGATGCGTTTGTCGAGGATCTCTTCAATCTGGCGGATTTCCGGCGGAAGGTTCGCTCGGCGTTCATCTTCTGGGTTTTTTTGCTCAAAAATCGGATTGTGATCCGGGAGCATGTTTTCCAGCGTGGTTTTCACGGCCGGCTCAAGGGAGTCCCAATCTTCGAAACTAAACTTAGAAACAGTCACGACGTTTTGGAAGAAGTGAATTTGGTCCACTCCGCGCAGATCAAACAGCGCTTCCGCGAGAGGGACACTTTCGCAGTCTTTGACTGATTTGAAAGTCGCTTTGCCTTCGTGAAGAACTTCGCGATCCACGATGAACTTCAAGGCGTTTGGGTTTGGTGTAGGCTGAATGAAAACGTCAGGGATACTCATAGAGTCCTCATAAAAACAGACGACGCGCTTTCTCGATCGCGCTCGTCAATTGTTGAATGTCTTCTAGGGTGTTGTAAGGGCCAAAAGATGCTCGTGCCATGGCGGTCACTCCACAACGTGCCATCAAAGGCTGCGTACAATGGTGGCCAGTACGAATGGCCACGCCTTCTTTATCGAGCACACTGCCTAAGTCTTGCGGGTGAATGCCGGCGACTTCAAAGCCAAAGGTCGCAACTTTGTTGGCCTTCTCGCCAAAGATTTTTACCCCTGGAATTTTAAGTAAGGCCTCAGTCGCTACAGCTTTAAGCAAGTGATCTTGCGCTTCGATCTCTTTCCAGCCCACATCTTTTACAAATGTTAAGGCCGCACCAAAGCCCAAGACTTCCGCAATCACCGGCGTGCCGGCCTCGAATTTTTCTGGAAGCTTATTCCATGTGGTGCCGTTCTCGATACTCACGGTGGAGATCATGTTGCCGCCACCTTGGTAAGGCGGCATGGCCTCGAGGAGTTCTTTCTTACCCCACAACACTCCGACTCCATTGGGGCCGAAAACTTTGTGACCAGAAAAGACTAAGAAATCACAGCCCAAAGACTGCACATCAATTTGAAAGTGCGGTGCGGCCTGGGCGGCATCCAACAAAACGGCCACGCTCATTTTTTTTGCAGCGGCGACCATCTCTTGCACCGGCGTAATCACGCCCAAGGTGTTCGACACCATGGTCATGGCGAGCATTTTAGTTTTAGGTGTCAGCAACTTATGAAAAGCCGCCAAATCAACTTGATAGTCAGTGGTCAAAGGAACGGAGACCACTTTCGCACCGGTCGCTTCAGCAATCATCTGCCACGGAACGATGTTGGCGTGATGCTCGAGATCTGTAATGAGGATCTCATCACCGCTTTTGAGATGAGTGCGTCCCCAGCTTGAGGCCACGGCATTGATGGCATCTGTGGTGCCGCGAGTGAAGATCACCGACTCGCGCGCTGGAGCATTGATGAAGGCCGTGACTTGATCACGAACAACTTCGTAGGCCGAGGTATTCTCTTCGCTCAAGCGATAGATGCCACGGTGAACGTTCGAGGTATGCTTGAGAAGATAAGCACTCATGGCATCGACGACTGGCACAGGCTTCAAGGCCGTGGCCGCGCTATCCAAGTAAGCGAGGCGCTTG
>JBEIPE010000301.1:0-3515 GCA_040377215.1 Halobacteriovoraceae bacterium | reverse complement strand
CTTTCGCACAAACTCACGCAGACAGGTGCGCTCGGTCGCAAGAACAACAAAGGTTTCTATCTCTACGACGAGAAAGGCAAAGTCACAGGGAAAAATCCTGAGATCGAAGCGCTGCTCCCGACAAAAAATATTTCCATGGATGAGACGCAGTTGCAGATGCGCATGTTCCTTCCCATGGTCAACGAAGCGGCCTACTGCTTGATGGATAAGATTGTGGACAAGGCCGCCACTGTCGACATGGGGATGATTTACGGCACAGGCTTTCCTCCTTTCAAAGGGGGACTGATGAGCTGGGCCGATATCGAAGGCGCCGATCGCATGCTGGCGATGATGCAACAATTTGCCGCTGAAGTTTCGCCTGAGCGTTACGCCCCAGCGCCACTGTTGGTGGAGCTCGCCCAATCACGCCGTAAGTTTTACGAGCTGTAATGGGAGCGTTTCAGCGCTATTTCCTCGCTTATCTTTTTAACGCCCGCACGCGCCAGGGACTCTTGTTCTTGGCGCTTGCTGGGTTGTTTCTTTCGTCGTCGGCCCTGATGATCATCCAGGGCATTATGGGTGGCCTTCAGCGTGGCCTCGTGGCCCGTTCTCAGTCCTATCACGGTGTAGGTGTGGTGCGCTTTGTAGATGAAGCGATTGAGCCCCAGCTATGGGCCAAGGCGCGCTTAGAAGAATGGAGCATGTCCCGCGAGCGCCAGACGGAAGTCTTGGTTCGTAATGGCGGGCAAGTGGCGCCGGTGGTGCTTCATGGGGTGGACTTCAGTGGTCAGCGTCCGCCCTTTTTGGCAGACAAGGATGTCACCGGCATTATTCTCGGTGCTGATCTTGCTCAGAAATTGCGTACAACTTTTTTTGCTGATTTGTTGTTGATTGCTCCGGGGACCACGGAAGCTTTGATGGGGGAGATCCCTCGTCAGCTGGCCACATCCGTGAGTGATTATTTGCTGACCGATGTTCCAGAGCTCGATGGCCTGCACGGTTGGACTCGTTTGGGCCTGGTGCAAAACTTAGTGCGCCAGCGCGGGGCCGAGCGCTGGAGATTTTTTGATCGTGAAGACTGGAATAAGGCCAAAGATTTTCTCGGTGATCAAGCGGGTCTGCGTTTTGAAACGTGGGAAGATCAACACCAGACATTGGTGTGGGCGCTGAATCTTGAAACCCGCGTGATGCTCGCTCTCTTTACTGCCATGGCCCTGTTGGTGGCGCTCGCAATTACCACTGGATTGTTTTTATTCTTCACTAAGATTCGACCTGATTTAGCAAGTTTTTGGTTGCTGGGTTTGTCTCTGCCCAAGATTGAAAGATTGGTTTTTACCTTCGTTTTGCAGCTCTCAGGTGTGAGCTGTTTCTTAGGCGTAGCGGTCGGAACAATCTTTCTTATTGTACTTGAACGTTTCGGTCATAATCTGATGCCCGATATTTTTGTCGAACGCAGTCTCCCGGTGCATATCGATGCGCTCGGGCTAAGTATCGCATTTTTCGTTCCCTTCTTGGTTTCACTCGTGTTTTCAACGTTTTCCTTCATTCAGTTCCGTCGAGACAATCCTAGTTTTATCCAGTTAGTACGAGGAGCAGGCGAGAGTTCCTAGAGGAAAAAATACCGTTCTTGTAATTCTTCCGACCTGACTTACACTCTTCTGATGCGTAATTTGAATTTAGCCACTCAAAAAAATCACTCTCAAACTTTTCCCTCTGGCTGGAACGGTTTGAACGAAACCGTGGTGCTCAATCCCCGCGGTCCAGTGAGTTTTCAGTGGACTGATTTTCATGAGACTTGCCAGCTCAATCAAGCACGCCTCAAGAGTGATGCGATTTTCAAAGCAGAGTTTGATCACAAAGTCAGTGAACTGCAGAAGCTTCGCGGCATGGCAGTTTGGTTGCGCACGCCAAGCAGTCAGATTATTCAGACGACCTTGTTTGAACTTTATCAAGATGCGATTTTTGAACGTCACTGGTGTGGCCAAGAAAGCCACGCTCCTTGCGAAGTTTCATTTATTGCACCGTCAGGCCCTTACAAAAAATTCGCTGTCGTTGATTGCCTAAACACTCAGACCTACCAAGATTTCGTGCAGTACTTTTTGCTCGAAGGCAAATTGCCGCAGCGTGATTTCCGTCTCCGCGTCCCTGGACGCTTGTTGATGGAGTTTGGTCACGGACTTTCAGGCGCTGGCCTGATTGATCTTCAGCAGATCACCTCCACCGGACTTTTGTTTAAGTGTCCGGCCGCTCTGTTCTTTAATCAGGTGCGCCCCCATGGCAAACTTCGTTTGCTCATCAAAACATCTTCCTTGGATAGTGCCAACGTGAGTGACGACTGGGAAGGATTCCAGCAGGCGATTGGTGAGTGGGGTCTGAACCCATTCTACACGCAGAACAAACTCGAAGCTTTCATGCTCTCTTGCACTGACTTCCAGGTGGCTTCACGATTTGATTTCGGACAGACGCAAGATGTTTATCTTTTCGTGGATTACAAAGCACTGGAGAGTTCACATCAATTGATGGCGCAACACTTCGCTCGTTTTGTGAAAACAGGCCGCTCTCATATGAAGCGTTTGTTGTTAGATAAAACGGCTTAGGCTTTCTTTTTTTCCAACTCAAAATCAACCGCGTAGGCGGCACTCTTCTCGAGATTGAGTCGACGCTTGTCATAGCGCTCGGTGGTGGTGACATTTGCATGCCCCGCAAAGATCGCCACATCACGAATAGGCGCAGACTGGGTATCCAGCAGATGAGAGATGACCGTCGCACGACATGAGTGCGGAGAGACTTTCTTATTGATCGCTAGTTCACGAGCATACTTTTCTATAATTCGATAAACCGTAGAGCCATCGACCCGCTGACCACGCCGTTTAATAGGGTCAGTCTGGAGGAGCCACTCATCGGGCTCCAGCTTGACTCCCATGCGCATCAGACGGGCGTAGTAAGCGTGCAGCTCTTGGGCCACCACATCTGTCACAGGAACAAGGCGAACCTTGTCGCCCTTACCATGAACCCGCACCACAAAATGCCCGCGTTGTTGTTGAAAATCCATCAGGCGCAGTCCGGTAAGCTCTGCGCGACGAAGACCAAGGTGAAAGAGTAGAACCATGGAAATGCGGTGGAGGTTCCCACTGACCGTTGTGAGATCTGGCGCCCCCAGCATGCGTGTGACTTCTTCATCATCAAAGGCCTGAGTCGGCGACTCGGTCTGGACCTTTGGGAGTTTCACCACATCCAATGGGTTGTGGTCCACGAGTTTCGCGGCCACGGCCCACTTCATAAAAGAGCGGATCGCCACCAGGCGGCGATTGACGGTCGCCGAGGCTTTTCCCTCAGCAATCAGTTTGTCGCGGTAGAGCTGAAAGTGAAAGGCCTTAAGGTCCGACGGATGGCGCAGCAGCTCACCGCCACTTTTGAGAAAGGCAAAAAAAGCGTCGAGGTCGCCTTGGTAGGCGCGGCGAGTATCTAGTGAGAGGAAGCGTTCGAGGAAGTCGTTGAAGAAGTCCTCGATGTGAATACCGCGCTCACGGGCCTCT
>JBEIPE010000371.1:0-2581 GCA_040377215.1 Halobacteriovoraceae bacterium | reverse complement strand
ATTTTTCATGGGCGCGAACGTATCTCCAATGTCTGTTTTTCTCAATCATGGCTATAATATCTATATGAAAAACCGGCCTAAAATCGGCGTTGTTGAGGGTTTCTTTGGCCCAGCTTGGCCTGAGGCGGACCGCCTGAGCTATGCCCCCTTTATCGCGGAGAGTGGCGGGGGCTTTTATATCTATGCTCCCAAGCAGGACCCTCACTTGCGCAAAAAATGGCGGGAACCCTGGAGCGAAGAGTATCTCGCGAGTCTGCGAAGTAAAGCCGAGCACTTTCACAAGCACAACGTCACTTTCGGCGTGGGCTTGAGTCCGTTTGGCCTAGGAAAAAATCTCAGCGACTCAGATCGAACTTTGCTCCAGACTAAACTTCGACAGCTGCAGGATGTGGGTGTGGAGTTGTTGGGGTTGTTCTTTGATGACATGCCCAGCGATGAAGATCTCGCAGCGACACAAATTACATGTGTAGAAGTTGTGCAGAAGTATTTCACGGGTGAGATCGTCTTCTGTCCGTCTTATTACACCTTTGATCCGATCCTCGATAAAGTTTTTGGACAGCGTCCGGCAAACTACTTGGAAGACATCGCTGCGGGCATTCCCCTGGATGTGGAGTTAGCGTGGACAGGGCCAAAAGTTATTTCAACTTCGATTGATGTGGCCCACATGCAAGAAGTGAAGAGCTTGTTGAAGCGTCCTCCTTACATCTGGGAAAATATTTTTGCCAACGATGGCCCAAAAAACTGCAAGTTCTTAAAGCTCAAACCCTTCAGTGGTCGCGAAGCCGGTGTCGCCGAGCTCGCAAGTGCTTTTGCCTTCAACATGATGAACCAACCGCAACTTTCAAAAATTCTTTTTCTGGCTTCACGCTTGGTACTAGAGAATGATCTTTCGCCTGAAAGGGCGTTTGATCAAGCGATTGAGCAGAGGTGCACACCCGTCTTTGCTGCCTTCTTGCGTGAGCATGCGCTGGCATTTTTAGAGAAAGGACTTGATCAAATTTCAGAAGAGAATAAGCAGCAGTTGCTGGTTACACTTGCAACCATGACTGACGCTGGCGCCGTCGAAGTTAAGAGTTGGTTAAGGGGCGCCTATGTCGTTGGAAGTGAGTGTCTGACAGACTGAAGAATTTATACTCGCCTGAGATTTTTCCCAGAGAGTCGGCTATCTGTCCTCCATAAATTAATGGAGGCCCTATGAAACAATTTATTCTCGCAATCGCTCTCTTCGCTGTGGCCGCTCAGGCCGGCGAAGTAAAAATCTTTGAGGCGACCGGTCGCTACAGCATGAACAAAGTGGAGGTGGGCTTCGTCGCGAGTGAACTCGCACAAACAGCGGCCGTGAACGTCACAATCCTCAAGCCCAATCGTCGCGATAGCGGTCGAATGTACAACAGAACAACAACACGTGTGGCCGTCGAAGGTTTAAGCGTCGTGAACAATACTGTAGTGTTTGATAATGATGGTCGTTTGGTTGAATGTGGGACGCTTGCGAAAACACCGATTCTTCGCCAAACCGTCGTGAAAACCACTGGTGAGTGCAAGCTCATCAAACGCATCAAGGGCCGTAAGCTCGAAGTCTATATTAAGGCTGAGTAGGATTGCTCGGTCCACGCACACGGGCGGTCAGGCCTTTAAGAAAATTTCTTAAAAACTGATCGCCGCACACGCGATAGTTCACGTGACCTTCTTTGCGAAACAAAGCACTCACTTCATTTTTTGAGACTTCGAAGCCGGCTTCTTTAAGGATGGCGAGGATGTCGTCGTCTTTCAGTTGGAAGGCGACACGTAGTTTTTTGAGAACCACATTGTTCGTCGGGAGTTCTGTCGGCGCCGGTTTGCCATCGGGAGATGGACCCCGCTTGAGAATGACTAAGCCGTTTAAGAAATGTGACAGCACGTTTTGTTTGCAGGCGACAAAGCCTGGCTCGTCTTCTTTTTTGATGTAAGTGTTAATCTCGGCTTGCGTGACGTCGCCGCCACCCATTTTGACCACTTCTGCCAACTCAAACTCGTTGAGTTTAAGCATGTAGCGAACACTGCGAAGGATATCGTTGTTAATCATGCCCTCTAACTTAGCTCAGAATGGAGCAAGGCGCTAGTATGACCCTGCGCACTCGGGCTAATATCGCTCCATGAGTGATTTTGCTGAATACGCTGCTTCTATTTGGATTGTTTTGGATTACCCGCTTTTTAAGTTGGGCAAAAGCTCCATCACACTCTGGGCCATCGCTTTAAATCTGCTTCTTCTGGTCTCTTTTTTCCTGATCACTGGGCGGCTGAAGGCGTGGTTGCTGGCCTCACTTTCGGAAAGGAAAGGGATCAATGTGAGCAACTGGCGGGCCGCCATCACCCTAGGCTATTACGGTCTTCTGGGGCTCGGTCTTGTGGGTATTTTACAAACCACTGGGCTTGATCTCAGTTTCTTTACCGTCCTCACGGGTGCCATTGGTATCGGTGTGGGTTTTGGTATGCAGACGATTATCAGCAACTTCGTCAGCGGTATTATTCTCCTGCTCGAAAAACCACTTAAGCTCGGTGACCGCATTGAGATTGGTGAGGTCTCAGGTAACGTTCACAATAT
>JBEIPE010000399.1:0-2259 GCA_040377215.1 Halobacteriovoraceae bacterium | reverse complement strand
CGGCCACGGCGTGAAAACCGTCAAGCGCAATGGCAACAAAGTCACTGTCAGTGCGACGGCCAAAGAAGGCGGCGCTGAAGTCACTCTTGAAGGTGACTATGTGTTGATGGCGGTAGGTCGCCGTCCCTACACAGAAGGTTTGAACCTCGAAGCCGCAGGCCTTAAGGTTGATGAGCGCGGCCGCATTGCGGTTGATGATCATCTCAAAACCGCAGTGGATGGCATTTACGCGATTGGTGACGTGGTTCGCGGAGCGATGCTCGCTCACAAAGCTGAAGAAGAAGGCGTGTATCTCGCTGAAATTCTCGCCGGCCAAAAGCCCCACATTAACTACAATCTCATTCCGGGTGTTGTGTACACTTGGCCTGAAGTCGCCGGTGTCGGTGCCACGGAACAAGAGCTCAAGCAAAAGGGCATCGCTTACAAGAGCGGTAAGTTCCCGATGATGGCGCTTGGTCGTGCTCGTGCATCAGACGAGAAAGACGGCTTCGTGAAAGTTCTCGCCGACAAAACCACCGATGAAGTCTTAGGCGTGCATATGATCGGACCACGTGTGGCCGACTTGATCGCGGAAGCTGTGGTGGCGATGGAGTTTAGAGCAAGTGCAGAAGATATCGGTCGCATGTCTCATGCTCACCCGACTTATGCAGAAGCGTTTAAAGAAGCGGCCCTGGCCGCCACTGAAAACCGCGCTCTTAATATCTAGTCTGCGGTTTTTTTAAGCTGAGCAAACATCAACGTCTTCAGCATCAACAGCTGTCTCTCACTCATGCTTTGTGCTGAGCGAGGGATACCTTCAGTCTTGATAAGCTCAGAGAACTCTCCACCATGAACGGTTTCCGGAATCTTGGTGTCGTGATCTTTCACGGGCGACACTTGCACTAGACCTTTATCCACATACACAGACGTGTGTTCAAAGATCGGCATGTAGGTCACGGTGAATTTACTTCCTGCGGTTTCAATCCACGCATCTTCTGTCTGAATCACGAGACGTTTGGTTTTACCCGCTTGAAGATTCTGGGCAAACATCACTCGCACGGTCCCCGTCTGCAGCACCACGCTGTAATGGTCTTTCTCTTTTTTGAGTTCGAACTTGGTGTCTGAGCCAATGCGAAGCCACGCCCCGTCGGGTAACTTCACCACGGCCTGGGATAAGTCTTGCGTATAGTACGAGCGCCCGGGAAGAATCTTATCTCCCGCCTTGAGGATCTTTGCCTTCATGGTCTTGGCGTCAAGCTTGAGACCTGAGAACTCACCTTTCACAAACGTGACTTTGCCAGCAGCGAAAACCGTTGTGGTGGTAAGGATGAGCCCGATGGCGAGGGACTTAAGCAGCACGCTGCAGCTCTACGTTTTGCTTTTCCATGGCCGCTTTGAAATCAAGGCCGTTGTCAGTGAAGTAGAAGGTAAAGCGGCGGCGATCGTTAAGGACAACACTCACCGTCTGAAATTCTTCTGGGCCACCGATGACATCAATGCTCTTGATGGCCTCGCGAGGAATAGTGGTGGTGGCAAAAGACCAAGGAGCGCGCACTTCAAAATTTTGTTCATTCCAAGCGACATGATGGCGGTGGTCATAAGTCACCAGGGCCACCACACTCAAAGCGAGGGAGACTCCCAACAAGAATACCAGCACACCGGTGGCTCCACCTTGGGCGTAGTTCATCATCATGAAACTTTGAATGCCGTAGGCGAGGCACAGAATCGGTACGACTCTGACGAGGTGATCGAGGTGTTTTTCGCGGGTGATTTTTTGAGTCTTTTCCATGCCTCTCTTATCGGAAAGGCGGGAAAAGACTCAAGAGTGAAAAATTAAGGGTCTACGCCGCAGGAAATACCGGTCAAGCCGGCGACTGAAACGGTGCCTTCCATCCGACAAGGGGCCGTGGCCGGATCAATATCGGCCGTTGAGTGACGCCAGTTACCACCTGGAAGCGCAGTAAATGATGGTTGAGGTGGAATGACGGCCATCAAACGACAAACAGCCAATCCTTGTGCCTGAGAGTTGAGTGGGTTTGTGCCATCACCACTTTGAATAACAAATCCGTTTGTGGTGTGACCGATAACACAGTTTCCTCCGCCGTTAACAGTTGGGGTAATGAGTGTCCCCATCGCCTGTCCGTTTGAAGATCGAAACTGGGCATGGGCACTTAGGCTCAAGCAAGTCAAAGCGAGTAGGGCGATCATTTTCATAACTTCCTCCGACGGTGTTGAATTCATTATAAGTGAAAGCCGTCTTTAATGAGTGTTTTTTTCTGT
>JBEIPE010000270.1:0-4040 GCA_040377215.1 Halobacteriovoraceae bacterium | reverse complement strand
TTCCTTGAGCGTGTAGCTGGGGCCTTCGGCTTTGCCATTTTTATGCTCCACCGTTACTTCACAGGAGATGAGCCCCGCCTTGTGAGTCGCTTCAAAGTCCGCGGCGAGGTAGACCCGCTTGCTTGAGTCGATGAGCTCGGTGTGGAGCGTGACACTCGCGAGTTTGTCTTTGTCCGTGATCGTCAGGGTCGCCTGGGCATGACTGAGAAAAGTGAGAAGGATGAAAATGGTCATAGAGCGCATGAGTTAGTCCTGTTTGAATTGATTCTGTAAACGCTCGAGCTCAGTCTCGGCGGGTGCAGTGGGACAATTATAGAAAATGACCCCAAGACCCAGCTTCGTCTTGATTGCCTTGGTGGAGCATGAAAAAAGGATAACATAAGGCCGAGAAAAAAAGTACAGGGGTGAAGCGAACACTGCGCGGTTCAAGGTTAAGACACCGAAGGATTCATCCCAATCAAGTAACCAATGAAATACGTCGCGAGTCCCGCTGCAAGTCCCAGCAGCGCCATCTTTAAACCGCTCACAAGAGGGGATTTGCCCGTGAGCAAACTCACACTCACTCCCGTGAGGAACAGTGTCCCGAGGCTTAGAGCAAGTGAGCTGACGGAGGCCTGCGTTCCCGACAAGAAGAAGAAAGGAACGAGCGGAATCACGGCACCAATGGCAAAGGACACAAAACTCGCTAGTGCGGCCTGAGTCCCTGAACCGAGCTCAGCGGGATTCAGTCCCAGTTCTTCGCGCGCCAAAGTATCCAGCGCGCGCTCGGGATCTTTCACCAGCGCCTGCGCCATTTCATCGGCCAAGGTTTGAGTGATGCCTTTTGCCTGGTAGATGAGCGAGAGCTCTTTGGCTTCTTCCTGCGGAAACGCCAAGAGCTCGGCGCGCTCGAGGGCAATCTGGTTTTCGAAGAGCTCCGTCTGGGACGTGACGGAAACGTATTCTCCGACCGCCATGGAGAACGCACCCGCCAGGATTCCTGCGAGTCCCGTGAGGAGAAGTGTATGTGATTCGGCATTGGCCCCGACCATGGCGAAAACAAGACTGGCGTTAGACACCAGACCATCATTAATTCCAAATAAGATGGCACGTAAACTTGTGCCGACTTTCATCTTCGAGTGGATGCTTTCATCCTTTAGATGAGTCTCGCCCACGCGATAAACGGAAAGACCACGGATTTTCATGGCGGAGAGTGTGTCGAGAAGTCGGCGAGGCCGGAGTAATCTTAAAAGGATGAGGACGAGTTTTACTTTGAGATTAGGCCGATAGTCGACGTCGCTACTTTTGGATTTCTCCAGCCAGATATTGGCCTGCGTGATCGATTCCTGCGCGAGTTTTTTAAATAAGTCGCCTTTGGTGTTGTCGTGTTCAATTTGCGCGAGGACACGATAAATTAAAAAGGCGTCGAGCTCTTGGTGTCTTAGTTTCAGATAAGATTCATTCATTGGCGCCGTCCGGTGATCATCCCGAGCCATGTTTTGCGGCGGAATTTCCACGAGTCGAATGTGATGCCCAGGAGATGGAGCACAACTAAAACCATCAGGGCCGTGGAGAGATTTTCATGGAGATCTTCTAACCATTCTTCGCCCCAGTACGCATCTAACCCCATCATAAAGCCTGTTACTCCCAGTGCCCCCACGAGGGCCCAGATACAGAGGTAAACCCAAGACGCGCGCGAGCGAGGAAATGCCGAAAAAGCCGCGTGGTCTTTGGCGACGAAACCCCACAGGAGTCGCACGAGCATCATGGCGGCCGCGAGATAGCCGAGCGCTTGGTGGGGAAGCTCACCGCCCTCAAGAATAAAATTCGCGAGGACCGGAAGGGCGATGAGCCAGTGAATAAGGCGGCTTTGAATACTCCAGATCATTTTTGTTTGACCACCGCACCCGTCACCGGGTTGAAGTAGATCTCAACGCGCTTGCCAGCTTGGTCATGGCCGTAGATTTCGTAGCAATTACCATCGGTCACTTTAAACTTCTTAATCTTGTAAGTGGCGGAAAGCTCTTTTTGAAAGGCGGTCTGATCTTTCCAGTTGGCCTTGGGTTCCGTTGTGCACTCTGTCTTGGCCCATGCATTAAGGGAGAGAAGAAGCGAGAGTATGAGGAGAGTTTTCATTTTAAATCCTTTTGTGAAGTATCCGTCACATCAATCTAGTCCTTTCCCTGTATGGTTCCCATCGGGCGAATGTCGCAACACCCCCCGGTTTTGTTAGGCATATGTAACAAGAGACTCTAGTTAAAACGGTTGTCGCCAAAGTTGAGTCGTAGATAAAATAACGACCATGCGAAACTTGATCATTTTTACGATTTTTGCGTTTTCTTTTATTGCCGATATCTATTTAGATATCAAAGAAGGGGTGCCTGTTTTGCACATCTGGCATGAAGTCGTGCTCTTTCTTATGGCCATCTGTGCGATGGGCTGGCAGGTCTATGTAATTTTTCAAAAAAATATCAGCATCGGGCGACTCAACGTAGAACTTCTAGAGACAAAAAAAACCTATCAAGACTGGAAGCTCAAAACCCGCAGTAATGCGCAAGAAATCCGGCACATGATTGATCAACAATTCGGCCTATGGCATTTGTCGCCTAGTGAAAAAGATGTCGCCTTGCTGTTGATCAAGGGGTTCTCCATGAAGGAAATCGCCGACTTCCGCAGCACACATGAAAAAACAGTAAGACAGCAGGCCACCACCATTTATAAAAAATCCTCTCTCTCGGGTCGCCAAGAACTGGCCGCTTTTTTCTTGGAAGATATCCTCAGCACCCCGGAAGTCACCGCTTAGGTCATACGCCGGATAGTTTAAAATCCATTTCCCCACGATGATGACCTGGTGTTTGACACCAAGGAGTCATTGCTATGAAGTTTTTAGTCTGCTTGTTTTGTTTAGTAGGAACATTGGGCGCTCGCACAGACATTGAACTGAAAGACTTAGGACTCACCGAAGCAGAAGTGAAGTTGTCGCCTACTGAAATCAAATCGCAAAAAGTTCTCGAAGAACGCCACAGCATGTTGAAGACCCACGAAGTTTTAGGCCTCACGACTCTGGGCCTGATGTCGGCGACCATGCTCACCGGAAACAGTGGGGCCACGGGCAATGTGCACATGTACCTCGGGATCGCTTCGGGCTTGATGTACTACACCACCGCCTACTATTCATTGACCGCACCCAAACCGGCCACCATTAAAGATCGCGGCATGATCGTGTGGCATAAACGCTTGGCCTGGGTTCACTTTCCCGCCATGGTGCTCGCACCGATCCTTGGCTACATGTACAAACAAAATGAAGAGAACGATCGCAAGAGCTCATCTCTTGTGAAGCAGCACTCGGCGGTGGCAGGGGTGGGCTTTGCTGCCTTCGCTCTTTCGGCCGCCCTGATGACCTTCGAATTCTAAAAGGAAGCTTATGAAAATCTGGTGCGCACTTCTTCTCTTTTCTCAAGTCGCTCTGGCGACGGATTACCAAATCACCCATCCTCAAGCGGAGTACACCGTCACTCACCTCGTGAAGACGGTTAAAGGTGTCTCGAAAGAAATGAAAGGGAAAATGGTCTGCGTTGATGGTCAGTGCGAGTTCTTGGTCGCCATCCCTGCCAAGAGTTTTGTGTCGAGTGACTCCAATCGCGATTCGAACATGCAGACGATTCTCGAGGTTGTGCGCTATCCGTTGATCACCGTGAAGGGGCAGTTTGATGAGGCCAACTTGCAGAAGGACAAGTTTGATCTCAACGCTAAAGTACTGTTCCATGGCATTGAGCGAGACTACAAACTTCGGATTGAAAGAAAGAACGGATTTACCGGTTCGTTGCATCTGCTTTTAGAAGATCACCAAGTCGAGCGACCAAGCCTCTTGGCGGTCGCCATCCAAAACAAAGTTCCCGTCAACTTTTCCCTTCAATGGACTGACTCCACTGTTAGAGAATAATGACACTTGCGACATGGAAAAAAATTAACATGTGCCTTAGGCTTAATAAATGAAACACATCATCACTCTTTGTCTGCTTCTGTCTTTCACTTCTTGTGCCTTTATCAAAAGAGAAGGC
>JBEIPE010000195.1:0-5810 GCA_040377215.1 Halobacteriovoraceae bacterium | reverse complement strand
TCAAAATTGTGTGGTGTCATCGCTCAAGGCGAACGTGGGTCATTTAACGGCCGCCGCCGGTGTGGCAGGCCTTATTAAGGCCGTGCGTGTGGTGCGCGAGAATCTGATTCCGGGCACTGCTCATCTCACAAAAATCAATCCGCTTCTCGCAAGTTCAAGTTTTACCTTCACGGCCACCAATCGCACTTTTTCTCACCCGCGCCGTCTGGCGGGCGTTTCATCTTTCGGTGTCGGCGGAACCAACGCCCATGTGGTGATCGAAAGCTATGCGATGCCAGCGCAGGAAGAAAAAGACGTACCGTTGGTCTTCAAGCTTTCGGCCCCAAGTGTTGAGCAGGCAGAAGAGCTCCAAAAAACACTCACGCACAAAACGGCGGTGGCGGCGACGTTAGAGAACCATCGCAAAGTTTGGCCTCATCGTTGCGCCGTCGTAAAAATCGGCACACAGACGAAGACGCTTCGTGGACTCGCAAGCGAGCAGCGGTTGAGCTTCGTATTTGCCGGCCAGGGCTCACAGCTTGCTGGCATGGGCCGCGAACTTTACGCTTCTGAGCCGCTGTTTCAGCAAGTGGTAGATGAGGCCTGTGAGGTCTTGCGTCCGCTTCTTAATTTTGACTTGAAGACTGCGATCCTGGATGAGAAAGGCGACCTGACAGACACCGTATATGCTCAACCGGCGATCTTTGTGTTTGGTCTGGCCTACGGGAAATTACTGATCTCAAAAGGTCTTCTCCCAGACGTGCTGCTAGGCCACAGTGTGGGTGAATACGTGGCCGCGGTGCTTGCGGGAGTGTTCTCTGCTGAAGATGGTTTGAAGATTGTGGCGAAGCGCGCGCTTCTTGCTCAGGCGATGCCGCGTGGATCAATGTTGTCGGTGGCACTGGATGTCACTTCTGTGCAGAAGTTCCTGCTCGATCTCCCCCTTGATATCGCGGCGATCAATGGCGCGAAGAGTACCGTGGTTGCGGGAGACTCATCGGTGATCCACGAGCTTCAGCAGCGACTCGCAGAGGCTTCAGTGGGTTGCATGCTCCTTGCTACCTCCCATGCTTTCCACTCGCGGATGATGAGTGGCATGGTCGAGGAGTTTCAGACGTATCTGCAGTCGTTTGAACTGCGGGCCCCAGCTCTGCCGATGATCTCCTCGGTCACCGGTCAGCTGGAAACCTCACTTTTCCAAGAGACGACTTACTGGGCCCAGCAAATCATGCGGCCAGTAGATTTCTTGGCGTCGGCAGTGACCCTAGGTACACGCGCCGATGTGCACGTCGAGGTGGCCGCGAAGCCGACGTTGGCAGCGAGTTTGAAAAAGATCCTTCACAACACAGTTGTACTGGCCGCCTCAAGCGCGCAAGGGTCCTTGGTCGAGCTCGCAGGCCAGGCCTGGGTGCGCGGTCTTGATGTGCGACTTTACTCGGATGTGCGCGCCATCGTCGCTGCGCCAACCTACATTTTCAAAAAAACTATTTCATGGCTTATGCCTCTTCAATCGTTGGGAGTTCCTATGATGACTTTAGATAAAGTGAAAACAGACATGTCACAGATCTTCGAGGATGCCTCGGGAATTGATGTGGGCAGTTTTCCGGCCGGCACAACATTCATCGAGATGGGTCTCGATTCTCTCGCGCTGACTCAGGTCGCTTTGAAGCTGAAGAAAAACTTCAATGTGCCCATTACATTCCGCCAATTGATGGAAAGTCTTCCCACGGTAGACACACTCAGCGCGTTCCTGGCCCCGACTGCGGTCAGCTCTACTCCAGCTCCAGCTCCGGTTCCAGTTCCGGCGCAGGTTCAGGTTCAGGCCCCCGTCGCGGCAGCAGTGAGCGCACCGTTGATGAGCACGGCAGAAGTGGGTTCCATTCAGCGTGTGGTTGAAATGCAACTCGAACTCATGCAGCGCCAGTTAGAAATGTTGCGTGGTGGGGAAGTGAAGGTCACCAGCGCCCCGGTGGCAACAGTTGCGGCCGCTCCCATTTCGGCCGCAGTTTCCGCACCAGCGCCTGCTCCCGCCACAGCTCCACGTGCTTCCGTGTCTAACGTGAAAGAAGCCTTCGGGGCTTCGGCGCGCATCCTCGTTGAGAAAAGCGCGGCGCTCACACCAGCGCAGCAGCAGCACATCGATCAGTTCATCAAAAACTACTGTGCCAAAACTCAGGGCTCAAAGAAGTTCACCCAAGATAACCGCATCAACCACGCCGACCCACGGGTCGTGACGGGCTTTAAACCGGAATGGAAAGAGATCACTTATCCTATCGTGGTCCAGCGTTCAGTGGCGCAGGCGTTGTGGGATTTGGATGGAAATCAGTACGTAGATATGACGTGTGGGTTTGGTTCCAACTTCTTTGGTAACGGTAATGCCGACATCAAGAAGCTTCTTCACGCGCAACTCGATGCGGGCATCGAAATCGGTCCTCAGCATCCCTTGGTCGGAGAGGTCAGCCAGCTCATCAATGAACTGACGGGCAACGAGCGCACGGCTTTTTGTAACACGGGCTCTGAAGCTGTGTTGGGTGCCATGCGGATCGCTCGCACCGTGACGGGCCGTGATAAGATTGTGGTTTTCACTGGCTCGTACCACGGCATCAACGACGAAGTTATTTTGCGAGCGGCTAAATCTGGCCAGTCGTACCCAGCAGCGCCGGGGATTAACAGTAACTCCGTTTCGAATATGGTCGTGTTGGATTACGGCACGCCCGAGTCGCTAGAGAAGATCCGTGCCATGGCGTCTGATCTCGCAGCGGTCCTGATTGAACCAGTGCAGAGCCGTCGCTGTGACTTCCAGCCTGTGGAGTTTTTGCGCGAAGTCCGTCGCATCACCGAGGCGTCGAACACCTGCTTGATCTTTGATGAAGTGATCACTGGTTTCCGTAACCACCCAGGGGGCGCACAGGCGCAGTTCGGGATTCGTGCGGATCTATGCACCTACGGAAAAATCGTCGGTGGAGGCATGCCGATCGGAGTGGTGTCAGGCAAGCGCGCCTTCATGGATGCTTTAGATGGTGGATTCTGGCAGTTCGGCGACGACTCCACACCGACCGTCGGAGTGACCTACTTCGCCGGCACATTTGTTCGTCACCCCTTGGCCCTAGCTGCTGCCAAAGGGGCACTGGAAATCATCAAGCGTGAAGGTGTCGCTGGACTTGCGCGTGTCGCCAGTCGCGCCGACACTTTCGCTCGTGAATTAAATCTCTTTTTAAATCTTTCCCAAGTGCCGTTGCGTATGGATAATTTTGGTGGCCTCATGAAACCAAAGTGGACTGCGGAACTCACCGGCGGCGAGTTGCTCTTTACGCACTTAAGATTCTTTGGTGTTCATGCCTACGATGGATTCCCTTGGTTTATTAACCTTGCTCACACGGAAGAAGATTTGAAGTTTGTGTTGAACGCATTTAAGAAAGCCGTCGCGGCCATGCAGCTCATGGGACTCTTGCCTATGACGGCGGCCCACAAAGATTTTGCTACCGCTCCGGTGCTCGACGCAACTCAAGCGCCCGTTCCGGGTGCCGTGCTGGGCCGTGATCTCGAAGGTAACCCGGCATGGTTCGTGGAGTCAGCGCCCGGCTCGTTTAGTCGTCTTGAGGCCCAATGAGCGATGAGAGACTCAAAGGTTGGAACCAGGTTGCCGTTGATTACTCGCCGCTAAGGGGAGGGAAGATCACTGTTGCCGTCGCGACGACGCCCGCGCAACGGGAGATCATCACAAGCCTTAAGCTCGAACCCAGCTCTTCTCTTGCATTCAATGAGGTTCTGTCGCTGCGTCTTGATGGAGAGCTGGACGAAGAGTGTTTACGTCGGGCGATCACGTATTTGACTCAGCAACACGAAATCCTAAGAGCTGTCATCAGCGGCGATGGCATGAGCATGCTCGTGATCGAAGAGCTGGGACCTAAACTGACATTCACTGCCGTAGACACGGAAAACGAATTGGCCGATATCGAGTCGCGCGAAGTGGCGACCTTATTTGATCTCGTCAATGGCCCCGGCGTGCGTTGGCACTTGGTGCGTCTTTCGGCCCAGCGCTACCATCTTTTGTTTTCCGCCCATCACATCTTGCTCGATGGATGGTCGATCTCTTTGTTGCTGACGGAGCTCTCGAACGTCTACACCCGTCTTCTCAATCGCCTCCCGCTGTTGCCGCAGCAGCGCGATTCATTTGTGCGATACGCGCCGACGGCAAGTGCCACGGTGCCTGCCTTCTGGTTAGAAAAATTCAACACGGCAGTTGGCACGCTTGAGTTGAGTCAGCGGACAAGACCCCTTGAGCGCACGTTCACAAGTCAGCGCCTTGATGTGCCGCTCACGACTTCGCAAGTCGATCACATTAAGAAAGCAACTCGTCTGTATGGTGCCAGTACATACGCCGTGATGATGAGCGCCTTCACCTGGCTCCTTTCAAAGCGGGGCAGCGCGCGTGATTTCGCCGTAGGGATGGCCGCCGCTGGGCAGTCTCATCTCGAGAGACCCGAACTCATTGGCCATGCTGTGAACATGCTTCCTCTTCGTGTGCAGATGCCGACGGTCGTCAGCTTTCAAGAGCACGTTGCGAAGATTCGCACCGGGATGCTGGATGCGTTTGAGCACGCAGATGTGACCTTCGGCGAACTGATCAAAAAGATTTCACTTCCTCGTGACGGTGGCAGGATTCCTCTGTTGCAAGTCGTGTTCAATATCGACCAACAAGCAAAAGGTCAGGGACTAGAGTTTGCCGGACTCAAGGCCAGCTACCTCACTGTTCCGCGGGTCAGTGAGAACTTCGAAATCTTCATGAACGTGGTGAGCTGCGAAGACCGACTGACGCTGGAGTGCCAGTACAACACAGATCTTTTCTCGCGCGAAGACATTCGGGAACTGCTGGAAGATTACCGGCAGTTGCTTGAACGCGTTGATCTCATGGGACAAGAAGCCTTTACGTCTTCGGTTCCCCAAGCACATCCCAAGAAGGTCGCGACGCCAGCACTAGTTGCCCCTGCAGGACAAGTGGAGATTATCCGCACTGTTTTTCAGGCGGTGCTCGGTCAAGCTATCGGACCTGAGGATAACTTCTTTGCCTGCGGCGGCCACTCGTTACTTGCGATCGAAGTCGCTCGCCAACTCTCTCAACGCTTCGAGCGTCCCGTCCCGGCCAAAAATATTTTTTCTCACCCCACGGCCAGCAAACTAGCGGGCATGCTTCATGTGACCGCACCGGTGGCACAAGCACCCATGGGTACAAGAGAGCTGCGCACTCACGCTGTGTTGTCGCCCTCACAATGGCAGGCGTGGTATCTCGAGGAACTCGGCGCTGCGACGACGATGCATAATTTGCCGGCCGCCATTCGTTTGAAGGGTGATATCGATTACGATCTATTACAAAAGACGTTTGATCTTTTGGTGGATCGTCATCCATCTCTTAGAACAAAAATTTCCAGTGGCATGCCGCCCGAGCAAATCGTGCTTTCACCAGATGCGGTGGCGAAGCCCAAGATCGTCGTTGAGAAGGTGAGTGAGGCTGACATCGTGGGCCGCCTTAACCTTGAAGCACGGTTCGTGTTTAACAAAGGAGTCGCACCGCTCTTTTGCATGAAGCTCTTTAAAATTGCAGAACAGCAGCATGTGCTGTTCTTCATGGTCCACCATATTATTTGGGACGGATGGAGCTTCGACATCTTTTTTGAAGAACTCGACCTTATTTACTCTGCGCTCAAGCGGGGCGAGAGTCCGAAACTCACGCCGCAAACCATGACCGCATTGGATCACGCCGTGGAGATGCGTGGGCTAGAGCGCGTCGGTGCTGCTGAAAATGCGAAGGCCTACTGGCGGACGAAGCTTGC